>JAEUJT010000086.1 GCA_016793525.1 Archangium sp.
CCGGCGTCAGCGACGTGTTCGACCTCACCGTCGACGACGACGCGCACACCTTCGTCGCCAACGGCGTGGTGGTGCACAACAAAAGCATCCTCCCGGAATGCACGGAGGACGCAGACGGAGGCGTTCGCTCCGAGCTGAGGAGCCCCTCGTGCCGGTGCGCGAACCGAACCTGGGCCGAGTGCGACGACGCTGGCGTGTGTGGTGCGTGCGGAGCTCCGCGCGATGGCGGCTCTCCCGACGCCGGGCCCTGACGCTCAGCGAATGACGGGGCGGTATTCCATGAGCGGGAAGGTGGTCTCACCCGCCAGCACCTGACCAGCGAAGGCGCCGAGGCCAGGGAAGCGCCGGAGGAGCGGTGCGGCGCCGGTCAGCTCCACCGCGCGCTTCAGCACCGCGTCGGCCACCGACATCGAGGGCGCGGTGTCGTCTTCATCGTCTTGGCTCAGCAGCTGCTGCACGAAGGTCTTCTTCTTGTCGAAGAGGCGCAGCTGCACGGTGTCGTCGGCGGCGATGTTGGCCTTCTCTTTCCCCAGGGCGATGGCGGCGTCGAAGCCTCCGAGGCGGTCGACCAACCCGTTGGCCAGCGCCTGCGTGCCGAGCCAGGTGCGGCCCTGCGCCACCGCTTCGAGCTCGTCGAACGTCTTGCCGCGCCCCTTCGCCGCCAGGTCGACGAAGCGCTTGTACGAGGCGTAGAGGTCGCTATCGAAGTGCTTCGCCTCGTCGGGCGTCATCACCCGCGCGCCGATGACCGCGTCGGCGTGTGCGCCCACCTTAAACGTCTCGTTGTTGAGGCCCATTTTTTCGTACAGCCCGCCGAGGCTGGGCACGACGCTGAAGATGCCGATGCTGCCGGTGTACGTGCTGGGCTGGGCGACGATGCCCGACGCGTCCATCGAGACCCAATAGCCGCCGCTCGCCGCCACGTCAGACATCGACACGATGACCGGCTTCTTCGCGCGCGCTTTTTCGACCTCGCGCCGCACGTAGTCGCAGCCGAGGCCCGCGCCGCCGGGCGAATCGACGCGGAGAATGATGGCCTTCACCGAGTCGTCGTCGACCGCGTCGCGGAGCGCGGCGATGAGCGGCGTGGAGCCCTGGGTGTCTCCGCCGAACGGGCTCGCGCCGTCGCCTTTGCCCGACACGATGAGCCCTACCGAATACACCAGCGCGAAGGTGTGTTTGCCCTTGGGGAGCCCCGCGCTCACCGGGTCGACGTCGCGGTACTTCGCGGCCGAGAGCCACTTGATTTTCGCGTCGGCGTCGATGCCCGCCTTGGTGCGCACGGTCGCTTCGATGTCGTCCCAGTAGGCGACGGTGTCGATGAGCTTCTTCTCAAGCGCCCAGTCGGCTTTTTCACCGGCCTCGTCGATGAGCTTCAGCAGCTCGGGCTTCTCGAGGCCCCGCGCCGTGCTCACCGCGTCGAGGAAAGAATTGAACACGCCGTTGAGCTCGTCGTTGAGCATCTCCTTCACCGGCTCGGTGAAGGCCTTCATGCCGAACTGCTGGCCCGAGGCCGACTTGTACTTGCCGTAGCGAAAGTACTGCACCTCGATGCCCAGCTTCTCGAGGAGCCCCGGGTAGTGCGCGAGGTCCATCGCCAGGCCGTTGAACTCGAAGCGCGAGTCGGGCGGCATCGCGATGGTGTCGGCGGCGAGCGCCAACGCGTACTCCTTCTCAGTCATGAACTCGGAGTAGGCGATGACGAACTTCCCGCTCTTCTTGAAGTCGGTGAGCGCGTCGCGGAGCTCTTCGATTTTGGCCCAGCCGATGGCCAGCGGCTCGAGGCGCAGCACCACGCCCTTGACGCGCGTATCGACCGCCGCCTTCTTCAAGTTCAACACGTGCTGGCGAACGGTGACCGGCTTGGTGCCGAACAGGTCATCGAAGCCTTCGGCGTGCACGAACTCGGGAATGTCGCCGCCGAGGGTGATGCGGAGCACCGCCCGGTCATCGACGGTGACGGTGTTGCCCACCACCGTCGCCGCGACCACGCCGCCCACCGCCAACATCACGAACAGGCCGCAGCCGATGAGGAACAGCGGCGCACTGCTGCGTCTTCGGGGGGGCGGTGATGAGGCCAGGACCGGCATCGACTCGTTCATGGCGAGGTGCGTAACCGGCGCACCCCCACGGAGCAAGGAGCGTGGCGGCTAGAGCCACCCCAAATGGACGTAGCTCTCCGCGCTGCGCTTCAGCGCGTCGGCCACCGCGCGACGCGGCCGATACCCGAGCAGGCGCTGCGCCTTCTCGATGGAGCACTCCCAGCCAGGCGCCAGCAGCTGCCTCGCGAGCTTGCGACTGAGCGGCAGCTTTCGACCCGAGACGTTCGACGCCACGTCGGCCAGCGCGCCCAGGCCGGGGAGCACCGCTTCGGGCACCGTCACCGTGCGCGCGGAGACGCCGAGCACGTCGGCCGCTTGCTGCATCAAGCCGTCGAGCGTGAGCGACTCGTGGGAGGAACAGAAGAACGTCTCACCGACGGCCTCGGGGCGCGTGCCCTGCAACACGAGCTGGTCCACCGCGTCGTCGACGTCGACCATCGAGATGCGGCGCGGAGGGCCTCCGAGCTTCAGCACCAGGCCGCGCTTCGCCAGGCGAAAGAAGACGAGGTTCTCGCGGTCACCGGGCCCGAGAATGCGCGACGGCCGGCAGCAGGTGACGTCGAGCTGGCTCGAGAAGCCGAAGGCGATGCGCTCGGCCTCGGCCTTCGACTCGCCGTACCACTCGGTGGGCGCGAGGGGCTGGGTCTCCACGCGCGGGTGACCGGAGCGTGAAGGCCCCGACGCCGCGAGCGAGCCAACCAACACCAGCCGCCTGGCTTTCGTCGCCACCATGGCCTCGGCGACGAAGCGTGTGCCCTCGGCGTTGACGCGCATGAAGTCGTCGCGCGTGGAGCCGCGCCGCGTGCCGGCCAGGTGGTACACGACGTCGACGCCGTCGACCGCCGCGGCCAAGGTGCGCGGGCGGGTGACGTCTCCCGACACGCGGGTGAAGGTGACACCCGAAAGTGCCGAGTCATCGCTGCCGTCGCGCACCAGGCAGCGCACCTCGTCGCCGCGTGTGGAGAGGTGGCGAGCGAGCGCCGCGCCGACGAAGCCGTTGGCGCCGGTAATGAGGATTCGCATGATGTGGGACACGCACTTTCCCTCGAAAAAAAAGAACGAGGGGCTGTTTTTCCCTGGGGGCCGTGCTACCAACCGCGGCCCGGTTCGAGTGAACCGCCACCACCACAAGGAAATAATCCACATGGCCGCCAAGAAGCCCGCAGCGAAGAAGCGCACCCCCAACGCCGCCTTCATGAAGGCGATGACCCCCTCTGAGGCCCTCGCCGAGATCGTTGGCGAGAAGCCGCTTCCGCGCACCGAAGTGACGAAGAAGGTGTGGGCGTACATCAAGAAGAACAACCTGCAGGACGCGAAGGACCGCAAGAAGATCAACGCCGACGCCAAGCTGCAGGCCGTCTTCGGCGGCAAGAAGTCCGTCGACATGTTCCAGATGACCAAGCTGGTGAACAACCACCTCAGCTGAAGTCAGCTGGCTGTACCCAAAGGGCCTGCCGATTCCCAATTGGGCGGCAGGCCCTTCGTCTGTCCAGCGTGTGGAGTTTTCCAGAGCTCAGGCCGGCGCGATGCCGTGGCGCTCCAGCGCGCGCAGCAGCCGGTCGACGTCGCTCTCGTCGTTGTAGAAGTGGGTCGAGATGCGCAGCCCGCCGCCGCGCGCGGTGGTGGCGATGGAGTCGTTTCGCAGCAGCGTGCGCACCGCGTCGAGGGGCTCGCCCCGCACCGGCACCACACAGATGCCCGAGCCGTGGGCCTCGTCGTCGGGCGTGTTGGGCGTGAAGCCGCGCCGCCGCAGGCCCGCTCGGAGCTGCCGCTGCAGACCCGCGATGTGCGCCGCCACGACCTCGTGGCCAAGCGACTCGTGCAGCTCGAGCGCGCTCGAAATGGCCCTCATCGCCAGCCAGGTCCCCGCGCCCACATCGAAGCCCGCCGCGTCGTGGCGAAGCTCGACACCACTCGCGGTGAAGCCTGCGGAGTCGTCTGCGCGCCGCGCTCCGGGGAAGACCTGCCACAGCAGCGACTCAGGCACAGAGAGCCAGCTCGCCCACGGCGCTTCGTCGCGTTGCCACTCCGGGTGCAGGTACAGCAGGCCGGTGCCGTAGCCCGCGCCCACCCACTTGTGGAACGTGCCGGCGATGGCCGCGACGCCCCAGGTGCGCGCCTGGAGCTGCGTCTGCCCGATGGCCTGCGCCGCGTTGAGCACGAGCGGCAGCTTTCGGTCGCGGCAGAGCGCAGCGAGGGCCGGCACGTCGACGCGAAACCCGCTGTTGAATTGCACGATGGAGACGGCCACCGCGCCGGTGGTGGGGCGCAGCGCGGCCTCCACGTCATCGAGGGAGAAGGTGCCGTCGGTCCGCCTCCGCACCACGCGCAGGGTGAGGCCCGCGTGGAGCAGCGGCACGGTGGTGCTCGGGAACTCGTGGTCGAAGGTGAGCACCTCGGTGACACCGCGCGCGAGGAGCCGCCGCGCCATCGAGGCCATGGCCATCGAGGTCGACGAGGTGAAGGCGACGTCGTTCGCCTCCGCGCCGATGAAGCGGGCCAACCGCGCGCGGGCGGCGTCTTTCTGCGTGGCCCAGCTGGGGTAGCCGAGATCTCCGGTGGCCATCGCTTCGTCGACGTGGGCGCGCATGGCCTCGGCGACGGGCCGGGCGAGGGGAGACGAGGCGGCGGCGTTGAGCCAGGTGTGTCGCTCGAGGGCAGGGAAGAGGAGGCGCGCGTCGGCGGGAGTCATGCGCGCGTGTTGTACTCTCCCTCGATGCGAAACCGACCTCCGAAGACGAAATCCATCGGCCGAGGGGAAGCCGCGCGATTTCGACCTCGCGCCTGTAGAGTCGCCGGCCCATGCATCCACGATTGACCCAGCTTCTTGCCGTGTGCGTCGCGCTCCTTGGGTGCCGCGATTGGGACGGGGCCTTGTTGCGACTCGACGGCGGCGCGACCATCGATGCGGGTTCGAGCTCCACCGATGCTGGGAGCGCTGACGCCGGCGTCACCGATGCGGGAACCACCGACGCGGGGACCACCGACGCCGGGCCTCCGTCGCTGCGGTTGCTCGCCGCGCTCTCTCGCGGGGCCAACCAGACCGGCCCGCAGGTCCTGCCCGATGGTGGCGCGCTGGTGGTCGTGCTGCACAGCTACCAGCTGTGGCGCTACGCCGGCGGTAGCTGGTCGCAGCTGTTCGACAACCCGCCCGAAGGTTTCGACGCCGTGGTCGGAGACCCCGACACCCTCATCGCCGCGCTCGACTCGCAGGGCCACCCGCGAAGGCTCACCGTCTACGACCGCCAGACCGCCGTCGGCAGCACGGAGACCTGCGGCTACCCGACCCAAGACGTTGGTTGGAACCTCGATGCGCTGGCGCTCTCGGCC
>JAEUJT010000148.1 GCA_016793525.1 Archangium sp.
TTGGCGGTGACCATGGCCGAAGACGTGGCGCGTCTGCGAGACTGGGCGAAACACCGAACCCGCCCCGCGTCATGAGCCGCGACTCCCGCTTCGACAAGCTCGAGATTCCCCGCACCCCGCGCAAGGCGGAGGACTCGCCGCGCCTCGACCGCTTCGGCGCCGACGACGCCGCGCCCGCTCCGGCCCCCGCCGTGCAGCCAGGGGAGGCCATGCGCCGCTTCGAAGAAGACGGCGGCGCTGGCGTGCACCTCGACCGTGACGCGCTCGCGTCGCTCCCGTTTCGCCGCTGCCCCGCGTGCCAGCGCGACTCGAGCAAGTGGGACACCGCGTGCATCTTCTGCCGCGCGCCGCTCGACACGCCGGAGGCCATCGCGTTCAACCTCCAGCTCCTCACCGAGCTCGAGGCGACGCGCACCGCCGAGAAGCAAGCCATCGAGAGCTCGCGCCACGCCGAGGTGGTGCACCGGGCGAACGAGCAGGCCGAGGTGATCCTCCAGGAAGCGCGCCACCGCCGCGAACAAGAGACCACCTCCCGCCGCCTCGCCGCCGCCGCCGTGGCGCTGGTGTGCTTCGCCATTCTCTGGGGAGCGCCCTGGTACACCCTCAAGTTCTTCGCCTTCGTTGGCTTCGTGCTCAGCCTCTCCGTCGCGGTGCCGGCCGACGTCTGGCGCCGCCTCGCCGAGTCGGGGCGAAAAGGGCCCTGGTCGTGACGCGGTGTGCTGACGCGCGGCCGCCGAAGCCCGAGAAAACGGAGTACAACCTCGGCAGCTCGTGACGGCTTCCTCTTTTCAGAAACCGGTCTTGCTCGTACCCGCGGAGTCGCCGCTCCGCGCCCGGGCCACGGCGTTGCTCGAGGCCGCCGGGGTGCCCATTCGCCGCGCGCCGTCGGCCGAGGTCGACCTCGCCATCGTCGACGTGTCGGGGCCGCAGGGCGAAGACGAGGTGCGCAAGCTGTTGGAGCAAGCGCCGCGCATCGGCGTGTTGGTCATCACCGAGCCGTCGACGCCGGTCGACCCGCGCGTGTTGGAGGTGCTCGCCCCCGCCACCATGGAGACCGAGCTCATTCCCCGGCTCCATCGGCTCCAGGCGCGCCTGGCCACGTTGAACGAAGCCCAGCAGCGCCAGCGCGACTTGAAGGTGCTGCTCGACGTCACCGCCCGGTACGCGGCCGCCACCAACGTCGACGACCTGCTGCACGACGTGACGCGCCGGCTGGCCGAAGAGCTCGACATCGACCGCGTGGCGCTGGTGGCCGTCGACGACACGAACCAGGGCATCATCATCGCGGCCAGCGACGACGCGGCGGTGACCGACCTGCGCCTCGACCTCGCGCGCTACCCCGAAATCCGCGAGGCCATTCGCACCCACAAGCCGGTCATCGTCGAAGACGCGCCGTCCCACCCGCTCCTCGAGGGCGTGAAAGAAAGCGTCGCCGCCCGCGGCCTTCGCAACATCGCCGCGCTGCCGCTGCTGGTGCGCAACAAGGTGCTGGGCGTGTTGCTGCTGCGGCGCTCCTCGGCGCGCGGCGCGTTCAACCCGCGCGAGGTCGAGTTCCTCACCACCGTCGCCCAGGCCAGCGCCATCGCCTTTCGCAACGTGCGCCAGTTGGAATCAGAGCGCGGCCGCCGCGAATTGGAGACGCTGGCCCGCATCGCCGCCGAAGAGCGCGCCGCCGCCCTCAAGCGCTACGCCGCATATTTCGAGCACCTCTCTGACGGCGTGGCCATTCTCGACGCGCGCGCCACCGTGCTTTCGCTCAACCCGGCCGGCCTCAAGCTGCTCGACGCCACCGCGAAAGACGTCGTCGGCCGCCACGTCAACACCGTCACCAACCCCACCGACGAGGGGCTCTTGGTCGACGTGCTGTATTCGGTGGCCCAGGGCAAGGTGCGCTCCGACGTCGACCTCGTGGCGCGCACCACCGGAGGGCGTCGGTTGGTGCTGTCGGTCTCGGCCGCTCCGCTCTACGGAGACCCCGACGCGGGCACCGCCATCTTCACCCTGCGCGACGTCACCCGGCAGCGGCAAATGGCCGACGAGCTGCGCAAGACCACCGACTTCTTGGAGCGGCTCATCGACTCGTCGGTCGACGCCATCATCGCGGCCGATATGTTCGGCAACGTCATTCTCTTCAACAAAGCCGCCGAGGCCATCACCGGCTGGGCGTCGGGCGACGTCATCAACATCTTGCAGGTGAGCAAGCTGTATCCCCCCGGCGTGGCCCGCGACATCATGGCCAAGCTGCGCGGCCCGGAGCACGGCGGCGTGGGGCGCCTCACTACCAGCCGCGCCGAAATTCTCACCCGCTCCGGAGAGCGCGTGCCGGTCAACATGACCGCCAGCATTCTCTACGAAGGCAACCGCGAGTCGGCCACCGTCGGCATCTTCACCGACCTGCGCGACCGGCTGACCCTCGAGCGCAAGCTGACCGACACCGAGGCCAAGCTGCTCGAGAGCGAGAAAAACGCGGTCATCGTGGCCCTCGCCGGCACCGCGGCGCACGAGCTCAACCAGCCCCTCACCTCGGTCATGGGCTACGCCGAGCTGCTGAAGCGAAAAATCGACGAGCGCGACGCGACGTACCGACCCGTCGACATCATCTACCGCGAGGCCGAGCGCATGGCCGAAATCGTGAAGAAAATCGGGAAGATTACGAAGTTCGAGACCAAGGCCTACGTGGGCTCAGCGAAGATTGTCGACCTCGACAAGGCGTCTGCGCATGAAGACTGAGTCGTCTCCCAAGCCGTTGAGCAGCTTGGCCTCGGTGGCCGACGCGTTCGCCGCGTTTTTTGACCTGGTCGACGCGCCCGCCGCGCTCTGCGACACGTCGCTCGTCATCCTCCGCGCCAACGCGCCCTTCGAGGTGCTGTGCGGCCAGAAGCACCTCGCCAACGCGCCGCTGGGTGAAGTGCTGGCCTCCGCGCCGGTCGACGTGCCCGAAGACGGCGTCACCACCACGTCAGAGGTCGAGCTCAAGTCAGGCCAACGGGTGACGCTGTCGGTGTCGCGCCGCGGCCACACGGTGGCGGTGTTCGCGCGCAGCCTCGCCGCCAGCCCCGACTCGCTGTCCGCCGCGGGCCGGGCCCTCATCGAGCACTCCCGCGTCGAGTCGCAGCTGCTCGACATCGGCCGCAACGTCGCCGGCGCGGTGGGCGAAGAAGACCTGGTCGCCACCGTCGCCAAAGGCGTGAAGGGGCTTTTCCCCGGGAGAACGTTCGCCGTTCGAATCACCGACCCCCGCACCTGTGTGCTCACCTCGCTCTACGCCGAGGGGCGTATGAACGAAGGCGCCCGCGACGTGGTGCACCTCCGCCGCAGCATGGTCGAGAAGACGCACCTCAACGTGCACGGGCTCCCCTCCGACAAGGTGGTGGTGACGTCGGGCGAGCTGCCGCGCATCTTTCAAGACTCGGTGCGGGGCATCGCCGCGCCGTTGGTGGCGTCGGGCCAGCTCTTCGGCGTAGTGAACGTCGAGTACCCCAAGGGCCTCACCGCCGACCTGCTCGCCGACGAGCGCGTGCTCATTCAGCTCGCCAACACCGTCGCCGTGGCCGTGCGCAACGCGAAGCTCATCGACGAGCTCACCTTCGTGCGCAAGTACCTCGAGGAGCTGCTCGAAAACGCCAACGCGCTCATCCTCGTCGTCAACCGGGAGTGGAAAGTCGTGGTCTTCAACCGCGCCCTGGCCAAGCTCACCGGGCTGGCGAAGAGCGACGTGTTGGGCCGCGAGCTGCTGTCGCTCATGCCCGAGCCAGACCACTTCAAGGTGCGGCGCATGTTCAGCGGGCCACTCAAGGGCGAGCCGGGCGGGGCGTTCGAGACCGAGCTCTCCATCACCGGAGGGCGCTCGGCGCGGGTGACGTTCGCGATTTCGCCGGTGATGAGCCAGACGGGAGAGGTCGAAGGCGTCATCGCCATCGGCCAAGACCTCACCAAGGTGCGCGAGCTCGAGACCCGCGTCATTCAAGCCGAGAAGCTCGCGTCGCTGGGCCAGCTCGCGGCGAGCGTGGTGCACGAAATCAACAACCCGATGACCGCGGTCATCACCTACGCCGACGCGCTGCTGCAGCGGGCGGTGTCGAACCCGGCCGGCGACCAGAGCGACGTGGCGAAGTTTCGCCGCATCGTCGACAACTCCGAGCGGGTGCTGCGCTTCACGCGCGACCTGGTGAGCTACGCGCGGCCCGCGAAAGACAAGCCCGAGGCCATCGACCTCGCGGAGACCATCGAGCGCGCCATCGGCTACTGCGAGCACGTGGTGGCGCGGCACGGGCTGAAGGTCGAGCGCGAGCTCGCGGCGTTGCCGAAGTTCCTCGCGGTGCGGCAGAACCTGATTCAGGTCTTCGTCAACCTCATCACCAACGCGTGCCACGCCACCCCGAGCGGAGGCCTCATCCGCGTCACGCTCGAGCCAGACGGCGACGCGGCGGTGGTGACGGTGCGCGACACCGGCTCCGGCATGTCGCCCGAGGTGCAGAAGCGCATCTTCGAGCCGTTCTTCACCACCAAGGCCGACGGCAAGGGCACGGGCCTGGGTTTGTCCATCGTGCAGGGCATCGTCGAGAGCCACGGCGGCACCATCTCGGTGACGAGCGTCGCGTCGCAGGGCACGAAGTTCGTGGTTCGGTTGCCCATGGTGGGCGGCCCGGAGTGAGGGCGCTCGCCGTCGCGCTCCTCCTGCTGGGGTGCCCGAAGCCGCCGAAACCGCCGGCCGTCGCGCAGCCTCCCGTGGTGCGGCCCGATGGCCTGGTGACCCAGATTCTCGCGCCGGGAGACGGTGATGAA
>JAEUJT010000029.1 GCA_016793525.1 Archangium sp.
GCCAACGGCGCGCTCGTCTTCACGGGCCTGTCGGCCGGCGAATGGACGGTCACCGCTTACGACCAACGCCGCATTTTCCGCCCGCTGAAGGTGTCGTTGACCAAAGACCAGACCGTCACCCTGACCGAAGCGACCGACGGAGCGACGCTCACCGTCGTCTCCACGACCGAAAATATGCCTGGCACGCAGTGGATCCTCGTCTCCGGTAACCACGCCGCACCTCCGCTCGACGCAGACGAGACGCGCAACGCGCGAGACATGCAGTTCCACGCGCTCCAGCCCGGCGCGTGGACGCTCTTCGCGTTTCGCCGCGGCGGCTCGGGCGTCGAGGTCTCTCGGCACCCCGTCACCATCACCGATGCCCCGGCCCAGACCCTCCGCGTCACGCCGGGCCCGTGGACACCGTGGACCCCGCCTGCCCGCTGACCGGGTGAACGATCGGCCGGGGCGAGACTGCGATGGCCTGCTACGCTCTCTGCTCTTGTGAAGTGCGGGTCGTGTTCACAGCTCTTCGATGACGGCCTGGCCGCGTGCCCCCACTGCGGCACGCCGGTCGACCCTCCCACCCAAGCGAGCGGCCCCAAGACCTCGCCCTCGCTGCGCAACCTGCCCAAGGTGGAGCCCCGCGAAGAGAAGACGATTCTCCCGGTGCGGGTGCACGACGTGTTGTCGGGCCGCTACCGCCTGGAGAGCAAGCTCGGCGAAGGCGGCATGGGCACGGTGTACGTCGCCCACGACTCCGAGCTCGACCGGCAGGTGGCGGTGAAGCTGCTGGCGTCGAACCTGGTGAATGACCCCGAGGTCGTGCAGCGCTTCGAGCGTGAGGCCCGGCTGATGGCCAAGCTCGACCACCCCAACATCGTGCCGGTGTTCGACGTCGGCACCCACGAGGGCCGCCCGTACATCGTGATGAAGCTGCTCCACGGCGACACGCTGGCCGGCGTGCTGCGCGAAAAGGGCGGCTTCTCGAGCGACCAGACCCTGCGTTTCTTGCGGCAGGTGGCGGCGGGCCTCGACTACCTGCACCAGCGCGGCTTCATTCACCGCGACATCAAGGCCGGCAACATTCACCTCTCGGCCGATGGCGTGGCCACCATTCTCGACTTCGGCATTCTCCGCAGCCGCGGCGCGACCGACGGCCTCACCCGCAGCGGCATGGTGATGGGCACGCCCCACTACATGGCCCCGGAGCAGGCGCTGGGCCTCAAAGACGTCGACCACCGCGTCGACCTGTATGCGCTGGCGGTGGTGCTCTTCGAGTGCCTCACCGGCACCCTGCCCTTCGAGGCCGACTCCGAGCTGCGGCTGATTCAGATGCAGGCGCACGCGCCGCCGCCCGAGCTCCTCGACCGCGCCCCGTGGATTCCCAAGCCCGTGGCCGGCGTGATGCGCCGCGCGTTGGCCAAGCGCCCTGAAGACCGGTTCTCTTCGGCCGCCGAGCTGGTGAAGGCGCTCGAGTCGGCGTACCGCGATTCAAAGGGCCACGACGCCGCGCCGAAGCGGGCCCCCGCAACGCCTGACGCGCCCAACGCAGAGGCTCCGGCGCCGATTCAACTCAGGGCATCGACTGAGGTGCCGCCGGCCGCCAGCCGCAGCCGACCGGTGGTGCTGGGGGCCATCGCGCTCCTCATCGGCGCCGCCGGCTGGTGGCTCGGGCGAGGGACGGGTCCAACCGGTCGCACGATGCTGGTGCCCGACGCCGCGGTGACGACCTCCATCGACGCCGGGCGTGAACGGCTGGTGCTCGCCGCTGACCTCGATGCCGGCCACGATGACCACACTCCTGACGACGCCGGGGTCGAGGTCGCCGCGGTGCTCGCCCCCGACGCGGGGCGCCGATCGCCGCTCGTCATCGCGCCGCGGAGAAAAGGCCGCCTCAACGTGGTCAGCACCCACGCCGGAGAGCCCTACTGGGCCACCGTCTCCCTCGACGGCGTCACCAAGGGCCGAACCCCGCTGCTGCTCGATTTGGCGGTGGGCACGTACACGCTGAAGGTCGAGCGGGCGGGGTTTCGAGCGCAAGAACGTGAAATTCGCATCGCATCGGGTAAGTCGTTGATGGTCCGCATCGACTTGACGCCCTGACCTGCATGCCCCGACCTTCTCCGCTGTTCACGCTCCTGCTGGCGACGGCCCTGGCCTGTGCCCAGCTGGCGCACGCCGCGCCGGTGAAGGCCTCGAAGCTCGACACCGGGCTGCGGCTGTTCACCCAGGGGGACTTCGAAGGTGCGCTGAAGAACCTCGACGCCGCCTCGATGGAGCAGACCGAGCCGGCGGTGCTCGAGAAGATCCACCTCGTGCGCGCGCAGTGCTTCGCAGCGCGGCAAGACTTCGCCCACGCCGAAGAGGCCTTCGCCCTGGCGCTCGAGGCCAACCCCGACGCCTCGCTCGACCCGGCCCGCGTCGACCCGACCCTGGTGCGAATGCTGGAGTCGGTGCGCCGCCGCCTCACCGGCACCCTGGTGGTGAACAGCACGCCGCCTGGAGCCGCGCTGTACCTCGACACCGCCAGCGCCGGCGTCACGCCACAGACGTTGACCGTGCCCGTGGGCAGACACCGCCTCGAGGCGCGCTGGGGCGAAGGCGCGATGACCTCGACGGAGGTCTCCGTGCGGCCCCGCCGGGAGATCCGCGTCGAGTGGGTCGAAGGTGCGGCGCCGCCACCGCTGGTTGGCCCTCCGACAACGCCCGCGGGTCGACCGCTGCGGCCCTTCGGTGACGTGCGAGGCACGCTGGAGATCCCCGCGGGCGCGACCCCCACCGGCGGGTTGGATGTCGGCGGCGGCTTCGAGCTCTCCTACTTTCGCCTCGGGCTGTGGGCGCGCCTGTTCCCCTACTTCGGCATCGCGCCGCGCGGGGCCTTGGTGGTGCCCGTCATCGCCAAGGTGACCGTTTCCATCGAGCTGTCGCTGCCGCTGTGGTTCCGAAACGCGGGCGTGGGCCTCGGCCTCGGCGGCCTCGCGGGCGCCGAATACGCGCCGCTGCCGTGGCTCGGCTTCTTCGGCGGCATCGGAGGCCAACACCTGTTCCTCAACCCGAATCGAAACGACAACACCACGTTCATCGCCACCGCGGGTGCGCGGCTGCGGCTGCCGTGAAGGCGCTGTGGTGCGCCGGGCGCCAGCTCTGGGTCGACGACGCACTGGCTGAGCTCGCTGAACCTCGGGTGCACGTCGCGGCCTTCACCGAGGCCCCGCGCGACACGCCGCTGCTGTACCTCCGCTGGGTGCGCGGGCTGAAGGGCACCGAGCTCCGCGCACCCATGGGCGACGCCACCGTGCGCCTCGACGGCGACGTGCTCGAGGTCGATTTCGAAGACGGCATCTTTCGCGCCGAGCTCACGCTGCGGCTGGCCTACGCGGTGATGACCGAGCGGCTCGGCGGCGTGCTGATTCACGCCAGCGCGGTGGCCTTCGGTGAGCGCGGACTCGTCGCCAGCGGCGTCAGCGGAACGGGAAAATCGACCCTGGCGCGGCACGCGTTGGCGTCGGGCGCGGAGCTGCTGTCTGACGAAATTGCCCAGCTGTTCCCCGACGGGCGCCTCGCGGGCACGCCGTTTCGCTCTGACACCGAGCAGCCCAGCACGCCGCGCCTGGTGCGCGCCGCGTACTTCGCCGGCGTGCGCAAGGCCGACACGGAGGCGCTGGAGCCGCTCTCCTCCCTCGACGCGACGCTGCTGGCGCTGTCGCAGTGCTTCGAGGCGCCGGTGGTGCCCGCCACCCGCGTGGAGTCGCGCCGCCGGCTGATGGCGTTTCTCGGCGCCACCCAGCTGGGCACCATCGCCTGCCGCAACCACCCCGCCACCGGCGACTTCGTGCGCGCGCTGTTGGGCGGGGAGACGCGGTAAAAAAAGAGGCCGCTCCGATGTGTTGGAGCGACCTCACAAAACACTTCAAACTCGACCACTCCGTGGGCGCCTAACGACTTCTCAGGCGGTCTCACGGAGATGGTTCCTTGGACTTATGTCTTGCAAGGCACCACCTCCTTTCGTCGCCCAGTTGGGGCTTCCAGCATCATGGCGCAGAAACTCCGGCGCGCAAGGTGGCCCCCTGTAGGTTGACGTGTGGAAGGCAGCGCGCAACTGCGTTAACGGCCAGGTATGGCGGCCCCGGCGTCAGACGAGCGGCTCGACGGCGCGGAGGCCGAGCGCTTCATCACCGCCTGCGTCGCCATCGCCCGCCAACCGGTGCACGAGGCGCGGCACACCGAAGCGGCCATACGCGCCCTCGACGTGGCCTACACCGAACGACCCGTCCTCCCCGCCCCCACGCTGGTGCTCGACGCGGCGGTGCTGCTGAGGGGCCTGCAGCCGGTCGCCTCCCCCCTGCCCGTTCCAAATGCGGTGCGCGAGGTGGTGCGCGGCTACGAAGACCACGTGCTGGCGCGGTTGGGGGCCGAGCGCCGGTGGACGCGGCTGGTCGAAGCGGTGTTGGCCGCGCCTGTTCAGCTGCGCGCGGCGGCGGTGGGGCTGACCGTGACGCGCTGGCTGACGCGCTGGGGCGTCACCGGAGGCACCGGCATCAGCCACGTCGTGCTGCGGCGCTTCATCGACCGCCCGGCCGGAGAGGTCATCGACGCGGGCATCGACGCGCTGACCGAGCCGCTCGTCGTCGAGCGGGTGGTGGCGGGGCTGACCCGGGTGGTGCAGGCCGCGCGGCGCATGCGGGAGCTGCTGGCCGACTCCGACATCTCCATCGTCGAGAACATCGGCGCGCTGCAGAGCCTCGGAGCCCGCGTGTCCCTGGCGCAGCTGGCCGACGCCGCGCAGGTGGTTGAGTCGGCGCTGCCTACGCGCCTCCGCACGCCGGTCACCGACGACGGCACTGCTGCGACCTCGCTCGAAGAAGACTCGGCGTACCCGCTGGGTGGCTTCAGCAGCGTCAGCACCATCGGCAGCCTCGAGAACCTGGTGACGAGCGAGCTCATCTACATGGACGAGGGCGCCGAGCTGCGGCCCGACCTGTTCGACGTGCGCTTCGTGGAGTCAGAGTTGCTCTACTACGCGCGCGATGAAGCGGTGGCGGTGCGGCGGCGGCGGGCGCTGGTGCTGGTGTTCGACGGCACGCTGGTGAGCGCGCGGGTGCTCGACGCGGGAGAGCGTTTTCAGCGGCTGGTGTGGCTGCTCGCAGCGGTGACGGCCCTGGTGCGCAAGCTGTCGGCGTGGCTCGACACCGAGGCGCTGACCTTCGAGCTGGTCTTCGTGGGCGACACGCCAGAGGTCTCGCTCCGCGAAGAGGCCGGCGTGGTGTCGCTGCTGCTGCGGGAGTACCGCGAGCGCGGCCAGGTCGACGTGCGCACCGCGGGCGGCGTGGGTGAAGCCGTGTCGGCCGCGCGCCACCGGCACCGCGACCGGGCGCACGTGCTGCTCTTCGCGACCAAAGTGACTGCGGGGCTCGACGGAGACTCCCGGCCCGACGCCATCATCGACGTCGGCCAGCGAATGCCGCGCGTGCACTGGCTCGACGCACGACCTCCAGACGCACATCAGCCCGAGACGACCGCCGAGGCGTGGGCGGTGACGACTCGGGCTTTGCTCGACGGGGTGCTGCGCGGCCCGCGACGCGCTGGAATTCCAACGCGCCGCTCGAGGCCGTAACCCTCGGTACAGCCGTAAAAGCGACTTAGCTGTTCGGCTTCGACGTGGGCTGGCCGGCCTGCTTCCACCCGGCGATGCCTTCGCGGAGCACGGCCACGTCGGTGTAGCCGGCCTGCATGGCCTTCTTCGCCGCGGCGTCAGAGGCCGAGCACTTGGTGTTGGCGCAGTAGAAGACGAGCTTGGTGTCTTTCGCGGCCGGCAGCTCCTTCGCCGCGTCGAACTGCGACGACGAGGTCAGCAGCACCGCGCCGGGGATGACGCCCTGGGTCGAGCGCGTCTCTTTGCCGTTGGCGTCGACCGGGGTGGCCTTCTTCTCTTTCGTCCACATCGCGACCTGGGCAATGGAGACCGTCTTCGGCTCCGCCGCGGCTTGGTGCTCCGCGCCGTCGCACGCGAGGGCCAGCGAGGGAACGGCGAGCGACAACGCGATGGCAGACGACAGCAGCAGCTTCTTCATGGGGGCTTCTCCAAAGAGGGAATGTGAGACGGCGAGCTGAGAATGCAGAGCGCTCCGGCGGCGCGCAAGTGTATGTCGCCAGGCGCCGGCGGGTTTCAGCCGTTCGAGCGGGTGACGTATTGTGCCGCGCTCAACAGTGCCGCAACCATCGGTTTTTCATCGGCTTTCCCCTTGCCGGCGATGTCGTAGGCCACGCCGTGATCTGGCGAGGTGCGGGGGTGCGGCAGGCCGAGGGTCACGTTGACGGTGCGCGCGAAGTCGAGCGTCTTGGTCGCAACCAGGCCTTGATCATGAAACATGGCCAGCGCCACGTCGTAGGCGAAGGTACGCGCCGAGGCGAAGAGGCCGTCGGCGGCGAAAGGCCCCTCCACGTCGAGGCCGCGGCGGCGGGCGAGGCGAATGGCCGGCGCGATGACGTCGCGCTCCTCCGTGCCTAGGGCGCCACCGTCTCCGGCGTGCGGGTTGAGGCCACACACCGCGATGCGCGGCTTCGCGCCGAGCCGAGGCGTCAACCCGCGCGACAAGAGCTCGAGCTGCGCCACCAGGCCGGAGATGGTCAGTGCACCCGGAACCTCCCTCAGCGGGAGATGGTTGGTGGCCAAAGCGACGCGCAGCAGAGGCCCCTCCATCAACATCAACACCGGGGTGTCGAAGGCCTCGGCAAACACCTCGGTGTGGCCGACGAAGGGGATTCCCGCGCGGGTAATCTGGCCCTTGTTGACCGGCGCGGTGCACACCGCCTGCGCGTCGCCCCGCTTCACCGCGTCGATGGCGGCTTGGATGTACGCGAATTGCGCGCGACCTCCACGGCGGGTGGGTTTGCCGGGCACGCGGTCTGCTGGTGCCAAGCGCGTCACGGCGCGCAGCTCCACGCCGGGGAGCTGGCGAGCGAGCGACGCGTCACCCAACACCAGCGGCGTCAACGCCCTCCGCACCTGGGGATGTCGGAGCGCCTTGGCGATGATTTCGGGGCCGATGCCGCTCGGGTCTCCGGCGGAGATGGCCACCACCGGCCGGAGCGGAGCACGCACAGCCGTACGCGGAGCACTCACAGCCGTACGCGGAGCACGCACAGCTACGGCTTCACCTCGACCGCCGCGGCGACGCGGAGCTCTTGCACGTATTGCTCGGTGTAGCGCTCGAGCTGGGAGCGGAGGAGCTTGTCGCGCAGCACCTCTTTCACCTCGTCGAACGGCTTTGGCGCTCCGGCGCGGCGCTCTTCGACCTTGATGACGTGCCAGCCGAACTTGGTGCGCACCGGGTCGCTCACGCCGCCGAGGGGGAGCCCAAACGCGGCGCGCTCGAACTCCGCCACCATGGTGCCGCGGCGGAAAAAGCCCAGGTCTCCGCCTTCAGACGCCGACGGCCCGTCTGATTTCTTCATCGCGAGCTGCGCGAAATCGACCGAAGGCTGGCGGGCCTCTTCGGCGAGCGCCTGGGCCTTCACCCGAGCGGCTTCGACCTGCTCCGGCGTGGGCTTGGGGGGCAACTGCACCAACAGGTGCCGCGCGTGCACCTCGGCGTCGAGCGACTCGTCGCGCGACATCTTCGCGTATTCGGCCTTCAGGTCTTCGTCGGAGATCTTCACCTTGCTGCGCACCTTGAGGTTCACCAGCTTCAGCTTGGCCATGTGCTTCTTCATGAACGAGCGGTAGCTGGCCAACGTGTAGCCCTCTTGCAGCAGCAGCTGTTCGAACTGCGCGCCGTCGATGCCGTTCTGCTTCTTCACGTCGTCGATGCCGGCGTCGATCTCGGCGTCGGTGACCTCGATGTTGAGCTCGCGGATCTGCGCGTCCATCAGCTTCTCTCCGACGAGAAGGTCGACCGTCTTGGCCATGATTTCGCGGCGCAGCTCGGCGCGCTTGGTGCCATCGGGCTCGGCGCGAATGCGGGCCAGCTCGGGCGCGGCGCGGAGCTCGACCTCCGACTGGGCGATGACGTCGTTGTTCACCACCGCGGCCACCCGGTCGACCAGCTCGGCCCAGGCAGCGGTGGAGGCCATCAGCGCAACAGCGGCGAGTGCACGTTTCACGGGCCCACGTCTCGCACAGTCGCGCCGCGAGTGGAAACACGTCGCGCGCACACGGGTCGCATCTCCCTCGTCGAGACGCCGCAGGTGCGGGTCGATTGCATACCACTCGGGCAGCTGGCGGCGCCGGGCCCGCCGGGTTAGCGACTGGGCCTATGGATTTTCTCGTCGAGCTCGCCGGGTTTGCCGCCAAGGGGTTCATCGTTTTTCTCACCGTGGCGGCGTCGGCCGCGGTGCTGGCCAGGCTCATTCGCCGCGCGCAGCGGAGCAGCCGTGGCTGGCTCGAAGTGAAGCACCTCAACGAGCGGTTCGACGGCCTGCGCGACGGGCTGCAGCTGGGCGTCTCCCGGAACCGCGCCGAGGCGAAGCAGGTGCTCAAGCAGCAGAAGGCGCGCGACGCGGCCGCCTCCGACGCTGAGCGCCCGCGGGTGTACGTCATCGACTTCGACGGCGACATCTTGGCCACCGCGACCTCGTCCCTCCGCGAGGAGGTGACGGCCATCGTCGGCGCCGCGCGGCCCAAAGACGAGGTGGTGGTGCGCCTCGAGAGCGCGGGCGGCGCGGTGCCCCACTACGGCCTGGCGGCGGCGCAGCTGAAGCGGCTCAAGGAACGAAATCTCTCCCTCACCGTGTGCGTCGACCGAGTGGCTGCGAGCGGCGGGTACATGATGGCGTGTGTGGCCGACCACATCGTGG
>JAEUJT010000258.1 GCA_016793525.1 Archangium sp.
CCTGGCGCTCCGCCGCAACGAGCTGGAAGAGGCGGTGGGGTGGTACGGCCGCGCGCGCGCGCTGAAGCCAAACCACGCGCCGACCTACGTGTTTCTCGCTGAGGCCGCGCGGAGGCAGGGCGACTGGTCGACCGCGGAGGCGTCGGTGCGGCAAGCGTTGGCGCTCGACGCGAAGTCGTTCGACGGCTGGGTGCTGCTGGGCGACGTGCTGCGCCAGGGCGAATCGAGCGACGCGCGCCGGGCCGAGGCGCGTGCAGCCTACGACACCGCGCTGAAGCTGCTGCCCAACGATGCGTGGGCGCAGCGCCAGCTGGGAACGTTGCTCGCCGACACCGGGGAAGATGCGCGCGCCGAGGCGGTGCTGAAGCGGGTGAAAGACACGTTCCCCAACGACGGTGCGATTCGCTTGCTGCTCGGCCACATGGCGATGAAGCGCAGGTCGTACGTCGAGGCGCTGTCCGTCTACCGCGAGGCGATGGCGGCAACGCCGACGGCCGTGGAGCCCGCTGTCTTTGCAGGCCGAGCGGCGCTGGCGCTGGAGCGCTTCGACGAGGCCGACGCGCTCTTCCGCGGCGCATTGGAGCTGCAACCAGAGTCGGGTTGGGCCCACCTCGAGCGCGGGTACGGCCAGCGGGCGCGCCGCGACTGGGGTGGCGCGTTGACGAGCGCCGAGAAGGCCACCCGCTTCGCTCCGAAAAATCCAGAGGGCTGGCTGTTCCTCGGCCGGCTTCGCCAGGAGAAGCGAGACACCGAGGCGGCGCTGCTGGCCTACGAGCGCGCGAGCGAGTTGGCGCCCACCAGCCCGTACGCCGACCGCGCCTTGGCGAGCGCGCTGGCCAACCGAGGCACGCCGGAAGACCTGCTGCGCAGTGAAGGGTTGCTCAAGCGGCCGCTCGCCGAGCTGGGTGACGTCGGCTACACGCACGCCGTCGCTGGCTATACCTATGTGCGCTTAGCAAAGACGCTCGAGTTGAACCTCCCGCCGCCGCTCGCGCCAGACACCCGCGTGGCTCGACGCGCCCGGTGGAACGAGCTCGGCGCCTTCGAGCTTTCGCGCGCGGTGGAGCTCTCGCCTGACGACCGTTCTCTGCGCCTCGCCGGTTCCGTCGGACTTTTCGAGCTCGGCCGCTTCGAGGAGTCGCGGCGCACGGTGACACCGCTCCTCGAGCTGTCGGGCCGCACCTGCCCTGTCGAGGAGTGGAGTTGGCAGTGGAACGCGAAGGGCACGCCCATACCGCCGGAGCCCGCCGACACGCCCGAGCAAGTGCAAGCGCTGCAAGACGAGCAGCTCCGCTCCGAGGCGCACCTGCTCTCGGGAGATCTCTTCGCGCGTGAGAGCGCAGAGAAGGCGCGGCTGGCGTACTTCTGTGCACTGGAATGGCTCCCGTGGCGGGCCGATGCCCACTTGCGGCTCGGCGCTTCGTACGAGGCGACGGGCCTGGTGCGGCTGGCGGAGCAACACTTTCTCACCGCGCTGCAGATGGAGCCGACGTCGACCGCGGCCACGCTGGGCCTCGAGCGTCTGCGCAAAGAAGGTGGCTTCCCCGTGGGGCCGGTGCGCGTGGGCGCGTTGGGCTCGTTCGTCTCCGACTTCGTGCCGGGCGAAGTGCAGGCGAGGCAAGCCACCACGCTGGGCTTCACCATTCCCGCGCTGCAGCAGTCGCTGCTCACCACCCCGCGCACGTTGACCATCGGCGCCAACGCCACCTGGCAGAAACCGGAGTGGCGGAGCGGCCTGCGCCTCGGCCTCGACTACCGCTTCCTCTGGGGCTTCAACACCTTCCTCAACGACCTGCTGGCCTTCGAAGACCGCCGCGCGCACCTGGTGGAGGTGATGGCCGCCGGGCGCACCGCGGAGTTCAAAGACAAGCGCTTCGAGCTCAGCTGGCGCGGCGGCTACCGGCTGACGGTGGCGAACTCCGCCACGCGCAACGAGCTGCGGCACACCTTCACCGGCTCCGCGCGCTTGCTCCGCGTCGACTGGGGCTTCGCCGACGCCGAGCTCGGCTACGAGCTGGGTACCTTCGCGCCGACGCCCTTGGCTCCGGTGTTGGACACGGTGTCGCACTCCGGCTTCGGAGGCGTTCGCGCCACACACGTCATTCGCAGGTACCAGCTCGAGCTCTCGGCTGGGTACCGCCTGCAGGTGGTGGCGCTTGTCCCGTCAGGTCGCACCATCGCCGTGCACGAGCTGCTGGCGACCGCGCAGAAGACGTGGGGGCCGTGGGCGCTGACGGGGGAGCTGCGGGGCGGTTTCACCTCTGACGCGCGCGACGTGCTGCAAGGGCCGTCGGCCTTCGCCGGCTCCATCATGCCGCGCGGCAGCTTCGGCTACGCCTGGAGCGGCTATTCCCGGGTGATGGGCCGCGCCGGGGTGTCGCTCGTTCCCGGGCAGCCTCGGTGGGACAGCGTGCTGGTCGGCGCCGCTGGTGAGCACCGCTTCGTGTTTCAGGGCTTCGGCGACGCCGATCAAGGGCTCTCGGCGTCGCTCTCCTATGACGCGCGCATCTCGTACGGCTTGGGTCGGGTGGAGCATCTCGTGAGCGCGGTGGTCACGCTCGGGAGGTGAGTCGTACGTGCGCTTATGACTTCGCGCGGCGCCTCGGAGCGGCTTTGGGCTTCGGCGGAGGAGCGGGGTGCTCGAGGGCCTCGAGCCGCGAGCGCAGGGCCATCACCTCGGCTGACAGCTGCGCGTAGGAGTCGCGCACGTGGCCGTTGAAGACGGTCTGCCGGCCCAGCGCCTCGTTGATGAACACCTGGCCCGCGCTGCGAAACGCCGACTTCGCGGCGAGCACGAGTCGGCCGGTGAGGCCTCCGCGGTGTGTCTCGAGCGGGAGCGGCCGCGCTGCGTCGGCGTGTTCATTCAGCGCGTGCAGGTTGAACGACAGCGGGTCGATGCGGGGCTCCACCGCGTCTTCGGTGGCCGGCTCGTCGCCGGGCGGAGTGAGCAGTCGTTGGGCGAGGCGCTCCTCGACGTACGCGAGGATGCGGCGGGTCGATTCCACGGGACCGTGCAGGCGCATGCCGTTTTCGTAGCACGCCCGCCCGAGGTGTGGACCTCAGGGCGAGCGCTTCGCGAGGTGCCGCTGAACGAGCTCCAGCTCGGAGACGACCTGCCTGTCCTTCGGGCGCCCAAGCGCGGTCTTGCAGCGAATGAGCGCGTCGAGCCCCAAGACGCGGCAGGTGAAGTCGCCGAGGTTCATGTCGATGGACGCCGCGGAGACGCTCGAAAAATCTCCGACGCCGATGACGTCTCCGAGCAGGTCCAAGACGCCCTCGTCGGTCGTCAGGTCCAGGTTCCGGTAGCCAACGAAGCGGCCGGCATCGGAGCCGAGAGCGGGCCTGTTCGGGTTCATACGCTCGCGCGGGCTGAGCGGCCCCACCGCGCGGAGCACGCGCTCGAGCGTCGCCAGGTCGAAGCGGATGCAGACGTCGGCGTCCTCCGTCACGGTGGTGGAGCCGTGCGCCACGGCCGCCATGCCACCGACGAGAACGAAGTCGACCTGCTCAGCGGCCAGGCGACGCAACAGCTCGAGGGTCGAAGCCATAGTGGGTGGTGGAGGCCTTGCGCAGCGCGAGCACCAACTGCAGCGCGGCGTCGTGCCGCTTCATCCGCTCCGCTGGAGAGAGGGCCAGCGCGTCTTCGAGCAGCGACGTGTCGATGGGCGGGGCCGCGTCACGCATGATTCAGTGTAACGCGTGCGGCTGCGTGAGCGCGAACTCGCCGATGGCCGACTCGAAGGTCGACCCGTCGGTGCGCTCGAACACGTATTCGCCGCGCATGCTGCCGAAGGGCGTGCGGAGCACCGCGTAGCTCGTGTATTCGAAGGAGGCGCCGGCCTCGAGCCGCGGCTGCTTGCCCACCACGCCTTCGCCGCGCACCTCTTCGACGTGGCCGGTGGCATCGGTGATGACCCAATGTCTCCGCCGCAGCGTCGCCGGCGAAGCGCCCTCGTTGGTAATGGTGACGGTGTACGAGAAGGCCCACTGGCTCTTCTCGGGCATCGAGCGCTCTTCCCAGAACTGGGGAGCCACGTGGACACGAATGCCGCTGGTGACGGTGTCAGACATGTTCGGCCGGGGAAGCCTCGGGCTTCGGTTTGATGAGAATCGACGCGATGATGGAGCCCGCCAACGTCAGCGCGATGAAGCCGAGCGACACCGAGATGACGATGGCCTCGTGGCCGTGCGCGTATTCGGCGAACGCGGTCTCGAGGCACAACTTGATGCCCACGAACCCGAGAATCAGCCCCAGCCCAATTTTGAGGTAGCGGAACTTGTCCATCAGCGAGTTCACGACGAAGAACAGCGAGCGCAGCCCGAGAATGGCGCAGGCGTTCGAGCTGAAGACGATGAACGGGTCTTGGCTGATGCTCAGCACCGCGGGAATCGAGTCGAGCGCGAAGAGCAGGTCGCTCGTCTCCACCACCAGCAGCACGAGGAAGAGCGTGGTGACCTTGCGACGCCCGTCTTGCTTCACCATGAAGTGAAGCCCGTGGTCGCCCTCGGCCACCGGCAGCACCCGTCGCGCCAGCTTGAGCATCGGGTTGTTCGCCGGGTCAACCTCGTCGTCGGTGCCGCTCGACGAGAGCAGCTTCCACGCGGTGTAGAGGAGGAATGCGCCGAAAATGTAGAGGATCCACTCGAAGCGCTGCACCAGCGTGGTGCCCGCCGCGATGAGCGCGCCGCGGAGAATGAAGGCCCCGACGATGCCCCAGTACAGCAACCGATGCTGCGCAGCGGTCGGCACCTTGAAGAAGCTGAAGATGATGATGAAGACGAAGAGGTTATCGACCGAAAGCGCGTACTCGATGATGTACGCAGTGAGGAACGGGAGCGCCGCGGTGGTGCCGCCGAGGGTGTACAGAAACGCCGCGAAGCCGAGTGACAGCGACACCCACACGCCGGTCCAGATGGCGGCGGTGCGGGCTGAGACGGGTTTGCCGGCCGACAGGTTGAGGTCGATGGCGACGACCGCCACCACGCCCAGCAAGAAGCCCACCCACAACGCAGGAGTTCCCATGAGGGCGCCTGGTTATCAGCCGTGGCGGAACACCACCAGCGCGCGCGCAGGCACGTGGAAGGGCTCGTCGGCGCTGACCGATACCTCGCGCGGAAGCCCTTGCGCCGTCTCGAGACACAGGTGCCAGACGTCGCGGCCCGCCACCGGAGGCAACCGCACCACCTCTTCGTCGGCGCCGGCGTTCACGTAGACGAGCACGGTGTCGCTGACGATGGGCTCTCCGCGGGGGCCCCGCACCGCGACCGCGTCTCCCCCGAGGAACATACCGAAGCAGCGCAGCTCGGGGTTCTCCCAGTCGCGCGTCTCCAGCTCGCGCCCCGTCGGGTGGAACCACACCAGGTCGCGAAAGCGCGAGTCATTCAGCGTCTCGCCGAGGAAGAAATTTCGCCGCTCCACCACCGGCAACGCGTGGCGCAGCGCGATGCACCGCCGGGTGAAGTCGAGCAGCGCCCGCTCCCGCGCGTCGAGCTCCCAGTTCACCCACGAGCGCTCGTTGTCTTGACAGTAGGCGTTGTTGTTACCGCCCTGGGTGCGCCCCATCTCGTCGCCGGCGAGGAGCATCGGCGTGCCCACCGAGAGGAACAAGCTCGCGAGGAAGTTGCGGGTGACGCGGTCGCGCAGCGCGTTGACGAGCGGGTCGTTCGTTTCGCCCTCCACGCCCCAGTTCGATGAGTGGTTCTCGTCGGCGCCGTCGCGGTTGTTCTCGCCGTTCTCCTCGTTGTGCTTCCTGGAGTAGGTGACCAGGTCGCGCAGGGTGAAGCCGTCGTGCACCGCCACCAGGTTCACCGACGCCGACGGCCGCCGCCCAGACTGCCTGAAGAGGTCGGAGCTGCCCGACAGCCGGTACCCCACGTCGGCGAGCTGCCCGGAGTCGCCGCGCCAGAAGCGCCGCAGCGTCTGCCGGTAGCGGTCGTTCCACTCAGCGAAGGGCACGGGGAACCCGCCGACCCGGTAGCCCCCGGGCCCGACGTCCCACGGCTCGGCGATGAGCTTCATACGCGAGAGCACCGGGTCTTGCTGGAGCGCCGCCAGGAACACCGAGCGCGGGTCGAACTCACCGTGGTGGTTGCGCACCAGCGTGGTGGCCAGGTCGAAGCGAAAGCCGTCGACGCGCATCTGCGTCGCCCAGTAGCGGAGCGAGTCGAGAATGAGCTTCAGCACCTGCGGGTGGCTCGCGTCGAGCGAGTTGCCGCAGCCGGTGAAGTCGCGGTAGCGCGCGCGGTTCGACTGCTCGAGCCAGTAGTAGGTGGCGTTGTCGAGGCCGCGCAGGCTCAGGGTCGGCCCGGCGTGGTTGCCCTCGCAGGAGTGGTTGTAGACGACGTCGAGAATCACCTCGAGCCCGGCCTGGTGCAGCGTCTTGACCAGCTCCTTGAACTCCCGCACCTGCCCGCCAGTGGAGCCCGACGCCGAGAAGCGTTGATCGGGCGCGAACCAGCCGAGCGTGTTGTAGCCCCAGTAGTTGGTGCGGCCGTGGTCGACGAGGAAGCCCTCTGACACCGCCTCGTGCACCGGCAGCAGCTCGACGCTGGTGACGCCCAGCTTCACCAGGTGCTCCACCGCCGCGGGGTGCGCGAGGCCGGCGTACGTACCGCGCAGCTGTGGAGGCACGTCGGGGTGCCGCGCGGTGAAGCCCTTCACGTGCACTTCGTAGAGCACCGCTTTTCGCCACAGCACCTCGGGCCGCACGTCGCCGGTCCAGTCGAAGTCGTCGGCCACCACCACGCCGCGAGGGGCACCCGGAGCGCTGTCAGACGGGTCGCGCACCTCTTTGCTCAGCTCGACGCGGTGGCCGCAGAGGGGCGCTTTCCAGTCGGGCTTGCCGGTGATGGCGCGCGCGTAGGGGTCGACCAGCAGCTTGTTCGGGTTGAAGCGGTGCCCGCGCTCGGGCTGCCACGGCCCGTCGACGCGAAACCCGTACGGCGTGCCAGCGGGGAGGCCCGGCACGTAGCCGTGGAACACGTGGTTGGTCTGGTCGACGAGCGGCAGCCGCGACACCTCGCGCTGTGGA
>JAEUJT010000291.1 GCA_016793525.1 Archangium sp.
GGGCGTCGCCTCGACGGGCTGCTGGCGCAGAAGAAACAAGAGCTTCAACCGAAGGTTTCGGGAGTGGAGCGCGCTTCACGTGAATGGAGTCCACGCCAGGGCCAGCCCGAACTGCACCACGTCGAGCTGCCGCAGGAGCCCGACGTCTTTGCCGGCCAGCAGGGTCAGGCTCAAGGTCCACCAGTCGGGGTCGCGGTGAAAGCCGAGGCCCGCCCGCGCCGTGAAGCGGGAGCCGGGGGCGATGTACGCGGTCGGCACCAGCACGTCTCCGGCCACCGACGCGAAGGCCACCCACCTCGAGGCCTCATCGAGGGTGAAGCGCTGCGTCGCGGCGGCCGCGAGCTCCCACGTCTGGCCTCCGCCGTGACCGTTGGTCGCACCGCAGTTGACCATCGAGATGGTGCAGCTCAGCAGGTGGAGCCGGTTGGTCAGCTCGAGTGAGGTCGGGTGTGGGCCGGCGCGCTGGGCCACCGCGGTGAGCGCCACGCTGTTGAGCGTCACGAAGCCGGAGTACTTCAACGTCATGGCCTGGTTGGGCACCGTGGCGTGGTCGCTCTCGTGCTCCGCCGTCAGCTTGAGCGAGGCCAACCACGGCAGCCAACGCGCCCAGCGGTACCCTCCGCCGACGGAGATACGCGCGCGCCACAGCTGGTACGGCACGAGCGACTGCGCTCCGGGCACGTTGTGCAGCTCCATGAAGGCCGGCACGTCGAGCAGCCAGCCGGCCTCGAGTGCCTTCGGCTCGATGAGCGGAATTCGGGCGCCGAGCTTGGCCCGCAGCGCGCCGCGCCACCCCGCCTCCATCGCCGGAGCGTCGGGGTGCGCGGACATGACGTCGAGGAGCGACGCGTGGGCCAGCGCCGGGAGGAGCAGCAGCGCGAGCCGCAGCGTCTTCACGCCTCGACGATGCCGCCGTCGTGGAGCCGCAGCCGCCTTGGAAGCGACGCGGCCAGCGCCTCGTTGTGCGTCACCACAATCGCGGTGATGCCCAGGTCTTTGTTCACCTGACGAAGCAGCTGGTGAATCCCTTCTCCCGTCGTCGGGTCGAGGTTGCCGGTGGGCTCGTCGGCCAGCAGCAGCGCCGGAGACAACATCAGCGCGCGCGCCAGGGCCACCCGCTGCGACTCGCCGCCCGACAGCTCGCCCGGCTTGTGTTCGGCCCGCGCCGAGAGGCCGACGCGCTCCAACAGCTCTCGCGCGCGGGTGAACGAGGCCTTTTTGTCTTGCCGGTGAATGAGCGCCGGCATGGCCACGTTTTCGACCGCGGTGAATTCAGGCAGCAAGAAGTGCGACTGAAAGACGAAGCCGATGCTGCGGTTGCGAAACTCGGCCACCTGCGCATCGTTCAGGTCGAACACCGAGCGGCCCTCAAAGCGCAGCACGCCGGCGGCCGGCGCGTCCAACGTGCCGACCACGTGGAGGAACGTGCTTTTCCCCGAGCCAGACGCCCCGACGAGGGACACCAGCTCGCCCTTCTCGATGCGCACGTTCACGTTGCGGAGCACGTCGATGCGCTTCCCGTTGAGGAAGTACGACTTGTGCACGTCGACCACTTCGAGGAACGGGGTCGTCATCGTCACTCCGACTTGAGCCCGTCGACCGGCTCGACCTGTGCGGCCTTGAGCGCCGGGTAGATGCTGGCGAGAAAGGTGACGAGAATCGCGATGACCACCGACAGCGCGGTTTGGAACGGCTCGATGCGAACCGGCAGCGAGGGAATGTAATAGACCTGCGGGTCGAGCTTGATGCCGACGCGCTCGATGAACAGGCACCACGCCAGGCCGGCGATGAGCCCGAGCACGCTGCCCGCGAGGCCGATCTGCAGGCCCTCGATGAGAAAGATTTTGACGATGCCGCCGTCGGAGACGCCCAGCGCCTTGAGCACCGAGATCTCCTTTCGCTTCTCGAGCACCAACATGATGACGGTGGCGACGATGAGCCCCGCGGCCACGATGATGATGATGGAGAGGATGATGCCCATCACCAGCTTCTCGAGCCTCAGCGCGGCGAAGAGGTTGCGGTTCATCTCGCCCCAGTCCTTCGTGCGGTAGGGGTAGCCGTCGAGCGCGTCAGACACCGCCTTCATCGTGCCTCGTGCGTTGTCGACGTCGGCCACCTTCACCTCGATGCCGCTCGCGCCCTTGATGCCGAAGAATTTCTGGGCCTCGGTGAGGTGAATGTAGACGAACTTGGAGTCGTACTCGAACATGCCCGAGTAGAAGAGCCCAGCCACGCGGAAGGGGCGGCTCTTCGGCATCGGGCCTTGCGGCCCCAGCTCTCCGCCGAGAGGCGACACCACGTTGACCCGGTCGCCTTCGCGCACCCGCAGCGACGCGGCGAGCTCACGGCCGATGACGATGCCCGGCAGCACCGCGTCGTCTGCGGCCTCTTTGGGCGCGTCGATCATCGGGTCGCGCTCGATGTCGCGGGTGACGCCGCCGCCCTTGGTGATGGCCGAGGCGGGGTGATCGTCGATGGCGCCGACGTCGAGTTGGCCGAGCGGCTTGCGGAGAATCGTCTCTGGCTTCGAGAGCCCTTCGAGCGAGCCGCCGGGCTGCATGTATTCGGGCAGGTCGGTCACGCTGCCGACGGTGTCGGGGTCGATGCCCTTGATCATCGAGCCCGAGATGTTGCCTTCAGACGAGATCATCACCTCGTTCAAGATGAACGGCGTCTGCCCGGCGATGCCGCGCACGTCGCGCAGCTTTTCCATCACCTCGGCGTATTCGGGCATGTCGGGCGAAAACTTCATCACCACGCCGTGCGAGTTCGTGCCGAGGATCTTCTTCTGCAAGTCGGCCTCGAAGCCGCTCATCACCGACAGCACGATGATCAACGACATCACGCCCACGCCCACGCCGCCGAGGGAGAGCGCGGTCATCATCGCGGTCGGGGTCTGCTCGCGCAGCTTGAGCTCGTTCAGCGCCTGCGACGCCAGCAACGGGTCTTTGAGGCCCAGCAGGCGAATTCGCGTGCGCTCAACCGCCTTTTCGGTCGCCGCGACGACGAAGTACACGATGAGCGGCGCCACCACGCCGAAGATCAGCACCGCGAACACGCCCAACAGCAGGCGCGGGCGAAACACCGACACGTGGCGCGAGGCGATGAACGTCTCGTAGCTCGTGCGCATGTCGAGCCGACCCGACGACGTCGACACGAAGCCGAAGCTGATGCCGAGGAACAGGCCCAGCGCGAGCGCGGCGGTGATCAGCCAGTACCCGAGCTCAGGGCGGTTCTCGCCGAGGAGCGACGAGAGGTACGCGATCTCCTTCAGTCGGTAGCCCAGGGTCGAGGTGATCGGCTGCACGTGGTGCATCGCGGTCAGCAGCAGCGGCACCGGCAGCCCGAAGTACAGCAACGCGATGGTGGCCTCGGGTGTCGAGATGCGCTTCGAGTTGGCCGCGCCGAGGAACCCGCCCGCGAAGACCACCGCCATCGCCGCCGCGAAGGCCCAGACGAACGCCACCACCGGTGACAGGCCTCCTTGAACGACGGTGCCCGAGGTCGAGCTCTTGCCCACCAGCGCCAGGTGCACGGCGATGAAGCCGAGCTGCGCGAGCAACACGCCAAAGCCGTACGCGGCGAGCGTGCCCCAATGGAAGTCGCGAGCCTGCGCCAGCCTGGGGAACAGCGGCGAGCCGACCGCGTGTGACGGCGCCGACTCAGGCTCCGAGGCGCGCGTGTACGAAAGCGCCAGCCCGACCCACCCGAGCACCCACCCGCCCACGCCCGAGATGATCAGCTGAACCGCGGCGTCGTCGACCACGCCAGAGAACTTCGGCCGGAAGCCCAGCGCCGCCGCCGCCGCGCCGAAGAGCTCGAGCACCGGCGCGATGCCGAACAGCCAGAGCGCGAGGTCGCCGATCGCCATCGGCAGGACCCCGAGCTGCGACAGCCCGGCCAGCAGGAGACCGAGCGACACGGCCAGCACCACCCCGAGCGCCGCCCGCGCCTCGACCTTGTAGAGGAAGGCCCTCACTTCTGCGGCTTGAGGAGCGGGAAGAGGATCACGTCGCGGATCGACGGGGAGTTCGTCAGCAGCATGGCGAGGCGGTCGATGCCGATGCCCTCTCCGGCCGTCGGCGGCAGGCCGTGCTCGAGCGCGCGGATGTAATCGGCGTCGTAGTCCATCGTCTCTTGCTGGCCGCGGGCCTTGGCCTCGACCTGGCCCTTGAAGCGCGCCTCTTGATCGATGGGGTCGTTGAGCTCGCTGAAGGCGTTGGCGATTTCACGGCCGACGCAGAACAGCTCGAAGCGGTCGGTGATGGTCGGGTCTGCGTCGTTGCGCCGGGCCAAGGGGCTCACCTCCACCGGGAATTGGGTGATGAAGGTGGGCTGTACGAGCGTGCCCTCGACGTATTGCTCGAAGAGCAGACCGATCAGCTCGCCGCGGTTCATGGTGGCGATGACGGCGGCTTCTTTCGGACCCTCGGCCTTGCGCGTCGCCACCGCGCGCAGCTTGTCGGTGTCAGACATGTCTTTCTCAGACAGGTCGCCGACCTTGGAGCGAATCGCCTCCATCATCGGGATGCGCGCCCACTTCGCTCCGAAGTCGAGCTGGTGGGTGGTATCGCCGAGCGTGTACGGAATCGTGGTGGAGCCGCAGACGTGTTGGGCCGCGCCGCGGAGCATCTCTTCCGTCAGGTCCATCAGGTCTTCGTAGGTCGCGTACGCCTCGTAGAACTCGAGCATCGTGAACTCGGGGTTGTGCCGAGTGGAGATGCCCTCGTTTCTGAAGTTGCGGTTGATCTCGTACACGCGGTCGAAGCCGCCGACGACCAGGCGCTTGAGGTGCAGCTCTGGAGCGATGCGCATGAACAACGGCATGTCCAACGCGTTGTGGTGCGTGGTGAACGGCTTCGCCGCCGCGCCCGAGACGAGCGAGTGCATCATCGGCGTCTCGACCTCGAGGTACTCGCGGGCGTCGAGGAACGAGCGAATGTACTGCACCAACTTCGTGCGCTTCTTGAAGACCTCGCGCACCTCGGGGTTGGCGAGCAGGTCGACGTAGCGTTGGCGGTAGCGCTGTTCGACGTCGGCGAGCGCCTGCTTCTCGGCCCACGCCTTCGCGTCTTCGTCTTTGGCGAAGCGGCCGGGCAGGGGGCGGAGCGCCTTGGTGAGCGGCTTGAAAGAGGTCGCGGCCAGGGTCAGTTCGCCGGTCTTCGAGCGAAACGCGGTGCCCTCGACGCCGACGAAGTCGCCCATGTCCATCTGCTTGAACGCGGCGTAGGCGTCACCCAGCGCGTCGGCCTTCACGTGCACCTGAATGGTGCCAGAACGGTCGGCGAGCACGATGAACGCGGCCTTGCCGAAGCTGCGAATGCTGACGATGCGCCCGCCGATGGAATACGGCCCGGGCTTCGAGACGTCGAGCGCCGCGGCGTCGTCTTTCTCGTGTTTCTCGAGCACCTGCTTCGCCGTGTGCTTCGGGCGGAACCCGTTCGCGTAGGCGCTCAGCTTGAGCTCCGCCAGGTTCTTCACCTTCGCCAGTCGGTCTTCGTACAGCTTGTGCTCGTTGACGCCCTCGTCTGCCATGCGGCGGCTTTGACAACGCCCGTCGCCGGGCCGCAAGGACATTCCCGCGCTTCAGCTGCGCGCGTAGACGATGGCCTCGCGGCCGAGCAGGCGCACCAGGGTCCACAGCGCCACCGTGCACAACACCGCGCACACGCCGGCTGGAACCGCGAAGTCGACCCAGCCCACCGGGCTCCCGCGGAAGGTGCGCAGCAGCACCATGTGTTGGCCGAGTGACGGCACCAGCAGCTGCCACGGCGCGTCTTGCAGCGACAACATCATCGACAAGCTCGGCACCAGGCCCACCGCGGAGACGATGATGCTCGTCGAGGCCTGCGCCTCTTTGAAGCCACGGGCGAAGAGCGCCGCCAACATCAACAGCGCCGAGACGAGCAAGCAGAACGGGCCCAGCACCACCATCATCGCGCCGGCCTCGGGAAACCCGAAGGAGACCTCGGCCGAAAGCGCCTCGTCGCGAATGAGCAGGGCGCTGAGGGCGAAGCTGGCGATGGTGCCGAAGAGCGTCGCCAGCGACATGGTGCTCACCGCCAGCCACTTGCCCAGCACCAGCGACGACGCG
>JAEUJT010000299.1 GCA_016793525.1 Archangium sp.
GGTCGACCACTCCGGGCTCAGCGGGAGATCGTCGCCGACGCTGATGACGCGCGACACGAGCTCGCCGGAGAATCGCATCGCCTGTCGCTGGTGGAGCTGCGCGACCTCGTCGGCAGTGAGCGCGGTGTTCCACAACGACACCTGATCGATGGCCCCGCGAAAGCCGTTGCCGAGCTGCAGCGTCGGGCACCGGGCGGGCGCTGGCGTCACGTCGGCCGAGGTGCCCTGGAGGAAGCCGTCGACGTAGAGCTCGAACGTGTCACCGCGCTTCACCGCCGCGAGGTGAAAGTACTGCGGTGACGACAGCGCGACCCGCGAGGCGATCTGTGGGCCTGACGCGCCTCCGTTGTAGCGCGCGACGCGAACCTGGTTCGGCGTGCCGTTGGTCGGGTTCATCAGCCAGAAGTTGAAGGCGTAGCCGGTGTCGCACGCGATGATGGCCGGCAGCGAGTGCGGGAGCCCCGGCGCGTTCCACGTCGGGTCGGGCTTGAGCCACAGCGAGAGGGTGAGCGGCGTGTCGAAGTCGATGCCGCCATCGACGCTGAGCGCGATGTTCAGGTTGCTGGTGCCGTCGAGCTGCAGCGCGCCCGAGCCCACCTTGGCGTCGGCGCCGATGGGCACGGAGCCTTGCACCGTGGCCACGCCGCGCCCGACCTTGTCGCTCAGATCGGAATCAAACGGCCACAGCCCGATGAGCTTCGACGACTGGGGGAGACCCGACGGAGCGCCTCCCGCGCAGCTCGTCACCGTGCCGTCGCAGCGCTGCGTCGGGCCGAGGCGGAGCCCCTTCGCTGCCTCGTCCCACGCGGTTCCAGCTCGCGTACCGCCGCCGAAGCCGGTCTCCGCGTTGTCGTCGTCGAGCTGATCGACGAGCGCCAACGAGGCCTGGCCGTCGAGCTCGATGCCGGGAGAGAAGTCGTAGTTCCAGGGCTGGGTGAAGTGCCAGGTGAGCCGGCACCGCTGGTGGCCATTTTCGGTCTCGCAGCTCGTCGTCAGGTCGTCTTCACCGCGCTGGCGGCACTCGCCCTCGGTGCACGCGAAGCCCTCTCCGCATTCCGAGGTGCGCGCGCAGGTGAACGTCGATTGGGCCAGGTCGATGGGCACCGTGCACCCCGCGATCACCACCCACGGCACCAAGCGACGCATCCATGGATCCTCCCTCCAACCACCCGCGAAGGGAACCAGTGCTTGCTGCGCGGGGCGGGGCTCCGTAAACGACGCGGCTCTCCGAGGAGCCCCATGCGCATTTTGGTGTCGAACGATGACGGCGTTTCAGCCCGCGGCGTGCAGGCGCTGGCGGCGGCCGTGGCTTCGCTGGGAGAAGTCTGGGTGGTCGCTCCCGAAGAGAACCAGAGCGCGACGTCGCACTCGCTGTCGCTCCATGACCCGCTGCGCATTCGCAAGGTCGCCGAGCGCACCTTCGCCATCGACGGCACGCCGGCCGACAGCGTGTACGTCGCCATTCACCACCTGCTGAAAGACGAGCCTCCGACCCTGGTGCTCGCGGGCATCAACCACGGGCCAAACCTGGCCGAAGACGTCATCTATTCAGGCACCGTCGCCGCCGCGATGGAGGGCGCGTTGCTCGGCTTCCCCGCCATCGCCTTCAGCCTCGCCACCCAGCGCGGCTTCGAGTTCGAGCACGCGGCCGCCTTCGCTGGCGCCTTCGTGAAGTCGCTGCTGGCGCGCGAGCTGCCCAAGCGCATGTTGCTCAACGTCAACATCCCCGCGGGCGGGCCGGTGACCGGGTACGACGTGGTGCGGCTGGGTCGGCACACCTACGGGCCCTCCCTCGTCGAACGAGAAGACCCGCGCGGCCGGCGGTACTACTGGATCGGCGGCACCGGCTACGAACACGTGAAGGAGCCGGGCACCGATGTGTCGACGGTGTTCGACGAGGGCCGCGCGTCGGTGACGCCGCTGCAGTTCGATCTCACCGACCACGCCTTCATGGCCACGCTGCGGGAGTGGCGGGTCGAGGGCTTCACCGGCCCGGCCTCGAAGCCGTAGCGGTCACCGCACCACGAGCACGTCGCAGGGAGCGCGCTGGAGGAGCCACTCCGCCACGCTGCCCACCAGCACCCGCTTGAGGCCCGTGCGCGCGTGGGTGCCCACCACCAGCACGTCGGCCCGGCGCTCGGTCGCCTCGCTGAGGATCAACGTTCGCGCGTCACCGCTCAGCACGTTCAGGTTGAAGCGCACCGCGCTCAGCGGCTTGAGCAGCTTGGCGAGCCGCGCCGTCGAGGTCTTCACGAAGCCGGCGCGAAACGCGTCGCGCGCGTGATCGCTCACCACCACGAAGTCTTCGAACGGCACCCGCGCCACGTGCACCACGTCGGCCCGCTTCACGCGTGGCCCCAAGAGCGTCAGCGCGCGCTTCACCACGGTGGTGGTGGTCTTTTCTGTGTCGAGCGAGAGGAGCGGCCGCGCGTACGGCGCTTTCGGCGCCGTCTGCACCAGCAGCACCGGCACCTCGCCGTGGCGCATCACTTTCTGCGCCGTCGACCCCACGAAGACGTCGGCGAAGACGCGCCGGCCGTGGCGGCCCATGACGATGAGGTCGGCCTCCACCGTGCGGCTGCGCTTGAGAATGTGCTGCGTCGGGTCGCCTTCGACCACCGCGCCGACGAGCGATCGAGGGGTTTCCTTGGTGCGGGCGATGCGCGCGAGCGCCTTATCGAGGCTCCGCTCGGCCTCGTGAATCGCGTCGTCGCGAAGCGTGCCGGGGATCCCCTCGGGTAACACGTGCAGCAGCGTCACCTTCGTCGACGGCCCCACCGGCAGCTGGAGCGCGCGCTCGAGCGCCGCCTGCGCGCCTTCGGAGAAGTCGGTGGGAACGAGAATGCTTCGCAGAGCAGGAGAACGCATGGAGCGCGAAATCGTACACAAGCCCTCGCGCCGGTGACGCGTGAATCGGCGGCGAATGGTGCGCGCGTGCCGCGGCGGCGCGCGCTCTACGCGGTGA
>JAEUJT010000303.1 GCA_016793525.1 Archangium sp.
CCGGAGCCGCCATGTCGTAGGCCCACGGGAGCGCCGCGTTGCCGCACTCCGAGAAGTCGGTGCTGACCAGCAGGTGCCGCAGCCGCTGGTGGGCTCCGCTGGTGATCTCGGGCTCCGACGGAATGACCGCGACCGCCGTGCGCGAGAGGTGCAGCGCCGCCGCCGAGACGCTCCACCAGCGGGCGATGCCTCGCTTGCCGTGGGTACCGACCGCGATGAGCTGGCACCGCTCGTCCCGCGCCATCTCCGCGAGGTGATCGCCGATTCGACCGAGGCCGAGCTTGGCGCGGTGAACGAGCGCCCCCTCGCCGCGCAGCGACGGGATGCGCTGGCGGAGATCGCGCTCGAGGAGCGACTCGAGCTGTGGGTCAGCCACCTCGAGCGGCGCGCTGTGGCTCACGCCGTAGTGCCTGGCCGCTTCATCGGCGTAGTAAATCTGCCCGAGCACCACGTCGACCGGCGCCACCGCGCGCAGCCGCTCGACCCACCGCACCGCCGCCGCGCTCGACATCGAGCCGTCGACGCCGATCAGCACCCGCAACGGCGCACCGCTGGTCCACCGGGCGAGGCTTTCGTCGTCGCGGACCACCACCACCGGGAGCGCGCCTTGGGCGGCGATGCGCTCCGAGGTGCCGCCGAGCTGCCCGAGCGGTCGATCTGAATGGCCCGCCGAGCCGACCACGAGCAGCGACGCGTCGAGCCTGTGCGCCGCCTCGAGCAATGCGTCGCTCGGCGGTCCCGTAACGGACTGCGTCTTGACCCGAACCGGCAGGTGCGCGAGCGACGCCCGCAAAGCGTCGAGCTGGTGCGTGCCCTGGCTCAGCGCGGTGCCTTGGGTCTTCTCGCTCTCCTTGGCGTCGAGCGGCACGACGTGCACCAACCACAACTCTTGGTTGAGCCGATGCGCCAACGCGGCGCTGAACCGCATCGCGGCGAGCGACCAGCGAGAGAAGTCGATTCCACACACGATGGACATGGCGAGGGCCTCGAAGAGAGTGAGCGGCTCCTCGTCGGTGTTTCACAGGGCGTGCCCGCGCGTGGTTCCCCGCTGGGCACCCGAGGCCCGCGCAACCGTTGCGCCGGCCCTCGATCGAGCGCACGCCGTGCGCCGTGGCGCGGGAGGGCGGCCTGGCGCGGGTTCTGCTTCTGCGCACACCCACACCCGTCGTTCCAGGAGCGCACAATGAGAACGCTGTTCATGTCGGTGCTGGTGTTGGTGGCCACGGTGGCGGTGGCTGGCGGTGGCGCCGCGAAGCCCGCCGCGCCCGGCTTCACGCTCGGAGGGGACCCGTCGCGCGGGGCCGCCTCGTTCAAGCTGTACTGCACGAGCTGTCACGGCGAGGGCGGCGCTGGCGACGGCGCGGCGTCGGCCGCCTTGAACCCCAAGCCCGCGAACTTCACCGATGCTGCGCGGGCGGCCGAGGTCACCGACGAGTTCGTCTACAAGATGATCAAAGACGGCGGCGCCGCCAATGGGCGCTCCGCGCTGATGGTGGCGTGGGGGCCGGTGCTGGCCGACGACGCCAAGGTGCGCGACGTCGCGGCCTTCGTGCGTTCCCTGGCGAAGCCGGTGAAAGCGGCCAAGAAGCCGGCGTCGAGGTAGGCCTCAGCGCGGGGCGATGAAGCGAATGGGGCGGCGGCCGATGTCGCCGCCCAGCTCGTCGACGATCTCCAACGTCAGCTCAGGCACGACGGCCCCCCGCGCCACGGAGATCACGAGTGGGACCCGCGCGTCGCCCAGGGAGTCGAGCGTCACCACCGGTGTGCCGATGACCACGTCGGCGGCGTCGGCTCCCACCACCCGCAGGCGAAAGGTGCCCCGCTCGGGGTGCTTGTTCACCAGGTGCACCTCGAACGCGTTGCGGATCCGCCCCGCAGCGGCGTCGACGAACCACGGGCTCGCGCCGGCCGGCCGCACCACGTTGGCCTCGAAGGGCTGCCGCCGCGCCAGGCTGAAGCCCAGCGTCCCCAGCGACAGCACGGCGAGCGCGGCGTACGACGCCAGCCGCGGCGACCACCGTGTCGGAGGTCTGCGCTCGAGCTGATCGACGGACGCGAAGCGAATCAGCCCCTGAGGCCGGCCGACCTTCACCATCACCTCGTCGCAGGCGTCGACACACTGCGTGCAGGCGAGGCACTCCATCTGCAACCCGTTGCGAATGTCGATGCCGGTGGGGCACACCACCACGCAGCGCCGGCAGTCGACGCAGTCTCCGCGGGGCGGGGCGGTGGCGAGCGACTCCTTGGCGACGTGGCCGCGCGGCTCGCCCCGGCGCTCGTCGTAGGCCACGGTGACGGAGCGGCGGTCGTGCAGCACCGACTGCAGCCGGCCGTAGGGGCACAACACGACGCAGAACTGCTCTCGGAACCAGGTGAAGTTGAAGAACAGCACCAGCGAGAAGCCGGTGGTGAGCGCGAAGGCCTCCAGGTGTGCCGCGGGGCCCTCGGTGATCATCAGCCACAGCTCGCGGGGCGAGACGAAGAGCGCGGTCGCGGTGTGCGCGATGGCGATGGAGAGCAGCGCGAAGAGGGTCAGCTTCAGGGCCCGGCGGCCCAGCTTGCCCGCCGTCCACGGCGCAGCGTCGAGGCGGAGCCGCTGTTCCCGCGAGCCGTCGATGAGCCGCTCGATGGGCCGGTAGAGGCCTTCGAGGAACACGGTCTGGGGGCACGCCCAGCCACACCACACCCGCCCGCGCCACGCGGTGACGAAGAGCAGGGAGAAGGCGAAGCCCAGGCCGAGCAGCACCACGAGCCACACGTCTTGCGCGTTGAAGGTCTGGCCCAGCAGGTAGAAGCGCCGGTGCTGCACGTCGAGCTGCAGCGCCGGGTGCCCGCCGATCTCCACCAGCGGCGCGAGGAGGTACACCGCCAGCAACCCGGCGAACACCACGCGGCGCCTCCGGTTCCACCGCCCGTGGACGTCGGCGGGGTGCATCTTCAGCCGCGAGCCGTCGGGCCGCATCGAGCCCAACGTTGACGAGGCCAGCGGGGCGGTGGCGGACATGGCGGTTTTTCCTTTCTGCGACTATTCGATGCGCTCGCCCTGCGGCGGTCGCCCGGGCACGTTTTTGCCCTTGAGCGACAACACGTAGGCGGTGACCTTGCGCACCTTGTCGTCGCCCAGCACCGGACCCCAGGGCGGCATGCCCTTGTCGACGAAGCCGGCGTTGACGGCGGTGGCGATGTCGGTGGGCGTATTGCCGTGGATCCAGAAGGCATCGGTGAGGTTCGGCCCGACCAGCCCCTCGGCCTGCTGCCCGTGGCACGCGGCGCAGGTGCTGACGAAGACCTGGTGGCCGGCCTCCACCGCATCGGGCGCGGCGACGAGCGCCAGGAGTGCCTCGTCGCTCATCGGGTTGGCGGCGACCCGCGCGCGCTGCTGCGCCTCGCGTTCGGCTTGGTACTCCTCGAGGGGCGACGGCACCGCGTGCAGGGTGTGAAAGACGAACCAGTACCCGAAGCCGAAGAGCATGGTGCCGAACAGCACCACCAGCCACCACGTCGGCAGCCGGTTGTCGTCTTCGACGATGTCGTCATAGGTGCGCTGCTTGGTGTCGCTCATGGCGTGCTCCGTGGGGTGGTGTGGCGCTCGTCGTTCACCAGCGGCAGGGCGGCGATGGCCTGGAGGTCGTCGGCGCGGTTGAAGAAGAAGGCGCGCACCGACACCGCGATGAAGGTGCAGATGAAGAGCCCCAGCGCGAGGAGCGGGGCCGCGGTGTTCATGCCGGCGTAGAAGGCCTGGTACATGTCAGCGGCCCTCCGGGAGGCGCTCGGCCGTCACCGCGCGCGCCTGCACGCCGTGGTCGCGCCCGAGCCGCTGCAGGTAGGCGATCAGCGAGACGATCTCGGTGTTCCACTTCGCGGTGACGCCTTGCTCCGCCAGGTCGGCGACGATGACCTCGGCCTGGGCCTGCTGGCTCGCCTCGGCGCCGTCGATCTCCTCTTGCGTGTACGGCACGCCGAGCTTTCGCATCAGCGCCAGCTTGTCGATGCCGAGCCGCGGGTCGATGCGCTGCTGCGCGAGCCACGGGTAGGCCGGCATGTTCGAGCCCGGGCTGGTGGCGCGCGGGTCGAGCAGGTGGGTGTAGTGCCAGAGGCTCGGGTATTTGCCGCCTACGCGGTGCAGGTCAGGCCCGGTGCGCTTGGAGCCCCACTGAAACGGGTGGTCGTAGATGAACTCCTCGGCGCGCGAGGCCTCACCGTACCGCTGAGCCTCGGGCAGCAGCGGCCGCACCATCTGCGAGTGGCACACGTAGCAGCCCTCGCGCGTGTACAGGTCGCGGCCCTGCAGCTCGAGCGCGGTGTACGGCTTCTGCGCGTGCGCGGAGGGGTCGGCGACCTGCTTGAGCATCACCGTCGGCACGAGCTCGGCGACGCCGCCGATGAGCACCGCCAGCAGCGTCAGCACGGTGAAGGAGAAGGGCCGGTGCTCGATGATCTCGAACCACGACGGCTTGCCCGCAGCGCGCTCTCGGCGGTTGACGACGTACGCCGCCTCGCCGATGGCCAGCACCGCCACCGCGAGCACGACGGCCAACACCGGCGGCGCGAAGATGAACCCGACTGCCGCGCCGAAGGCCACCAGCGAGAACCACAGCGGCCGACCAGCGAGCACCGCGCCGAGCGAGCCGGGCCGGGTGTCTCGGTCTTCGACCACCACCTCAACGGAGCCGTCGACAGCCTTGCCGGCCTTGATGGTCTTGACGAGGTTCCAGATCATCACCACGAACCCGACCAGGTACATGGTGCCGCCGAGGAAGCGCACGACGTACATGGGGCGAATGGCGATGAGCGTCTCGACGAAGCTCGGGTAGGTGAGCGCGCCGTCGGCGTTGGTCGCCTTGAGCATGAGGCCTTGGTTGATGCCGGCCACCCACATCGCGATCACGTAGGCGACGATGCCGATGGTCGCGAGCCAGAAGTGGGCGTCGGCGGCCTTCTTCGAGTGCAGCGTGGTGCCGTACAGCTTCGGCACCAGCCAGTAGAACATGCCGGCCGCCATCAGCCCGTTCCACCCCAGCGCGCCGCCGTGCACGTGGCCGATGATCCAGTCGGTGTAGTGGGCGAGCGCCGACACCGACTTGATCGACAGCAGCGGGCCCTCGAAGGTGGCCATGCCGTAGAAGGTGAGGCCGGCGACGAAGAACTTGAGCACCGGCTCTTCGCGCACGCGCTGCCACGCGCCCTTGAGCGTGAGCAAGCCGTTCAACATGCCGCCCCACGACGGCGCCCACAACATCAGCGAAAACAACATGCCCAGCGACTGCGCCCAGTCGGGCAGCGCCGTGTAGAGCAGGTGGTGCGGCCCCGCCCAGATGTACATGAACACCAGGGCCCAGAAGTGCACGATGGACAGCCGGTACGAGTACACCGGCCGCTCCGCCGCCTTCGGGAGGAAGTAGTACATGATGCCGAGGATCGGTGTGGTCAGGAAGAAGGCGACCGCGTTGTGCCCGTACCACCACTGCACCAGCGCATCTTGGGTGCCCGAGTAGAGCGAATACGACTTGAAGAGCGACAGCGGCAGCTCGAGCGAGTTGACGATGTGCAGCACCGCCACCGTGACGATGGTGGCGATGTAGAACCACAGCGCGACGTAGAGGTGCTTCTCGTTGCGCTTCGCCAGCGTCCAGAAGAAGTTGACCGCGAACACCACCCACACCGCGGTGA
>JAEUJT010000305.1 GCA_016793525.1 Archangium sp.
GCGAGTTGATGCGAGATGACGTCTTCGCTGACCTCGAACTGGCGGGCGAGCAGGGCCGTGACCCCCTCGACATCGGGCCCGAGCAACGCCTCGGCCCGAGCTCTCGCCGAACGCAGCCTGAAGAAGAACGTCTGCCCCAGCGCGCCGGTGCCTTCGGTCACCATCGTCGCTGCCCGCTGCACGTAGGCCAACATGAACGCCCGAATCCAATAGGTGGCGTACGTCTTGAAACGCACCCCCCGGCCGTCGAACTTCTCGACTGCGCGCATCAACCCGACGCAGCCCTCGGCCACCAGGTCATCTTGGCTGACCCCGTACCCGCGCAATCGGCGCGCGAGCTGAATCACGACCGGGAGGTGCGCCTCGACCAGCGCCGTCGCCGCCTTTCGGTCTCGCTTCGTCACCCAGCGGGTGGCCAGCGTCAGTTCTTCGTCTTCGGTCAGCGTGCGCCCCTTGGTCGCGCCGACGAACCGTTGTTCGAGAAACGTGGGGCTCGCGTTCGAAAGTGCCATGGCCGAAACGTACGGCTCCAGCATCTGTCGAACATCTACCAAGTATTAACACAATCTGTCGATTGAACAGACATATTGAAAATTCCAACGCGTCGTACGGTCACGAAGCGACTGGCAGGTTGCGCTTCATGGTCTGAAGCCAGAAGAGCTCGCGGCTGTCCCACTCGGGCTCGCCGTCGACGGTCGCGACCGCTTCGGCCCAGGTCAGCAGGTTCGAGCGCAGCGTCTCTTCGCTGTGCCAACTCGACCACAGCGTACGAAGGGCCTGGAGCGCCTCGACCCGCTGGGCGGGCGTCAGCCGACGGCGCGTCAGCTGGTCAAGCACCTTGAGGGCTTTACCCAAGGTGAAGAGCCGAGCGCCGCATTGGGTGTTGAGGCGCTCGACGACGGCCTCACACCGGGCTTCGAGCATCGCTCGCTCTCCGGGAGAAATGGCGCCGTCGGCCCAGGCCATCTCGACCACGGGAATGAGCTCGGCCAGGTAGACGTCGCTACCCGTGAAGCCAAGCGTCGCAAGGACGCGCAACGCCTCGTCGGTCTCGGCATTCATTGCAGCACTCCAGTCGGGTGAACCACCGGTTGACGGGCACCGGCGATCTCCACCTTGCTGGAGAGGACCCGGGCGCCCGCGTCGGCGCGCGTTCGGCCGTGCTTGGCGTCGTACATCAGCGCGTCGGCGACCCGCACCAGGTCGCGGGCGTCAGCGCCCTGACGGAGGGCCGCCACGCCGACCGAACAGCGGAGCGGCGGCGCCGCGGCAAACCCGACTTGGGCGAAGCCCCGCTTCAGCGCCTCGAGGGCGTGGGGCGGGCTGGTGTCGCGAAAGAGCACCGCGAACTCATCGCCGCCCAGCCGGTAGCACCGGTCGGCGCTGCGGCGAACCGCCCCTTGCAAGGCGCCTGCAATCGCCCGAAGCGCTTCGTCGCCCGCCTCATGGCCGAGGCGGTCGTTGCGCTCTTTGAACTGGTCGACGTCGATGAGGGCGAGCGACGCCTCGGCGCCCGACTCCCGCGCGCGCGCGGCTTCAGCCTCGAGGTCTTGGCGAAAGCGGCGGCGGTTGCTCAGGCCAGTCAGGGGGTCGGTCTCGGCCAGGGTCTGAAACCGGTCGCTGCGCCGGTACAGCGCCCCCACCCCGATGAAGATGAGAAGACCGATGCTGATTTCGGTGGTCAGCTCGTGCGCGTAGTGCGGCCAGTGCCCAGAATCGATCCAATCGGTGAGCACTGGGAGCAGCGCGAGCGCGTACCCTGCCCGGTCGCGCGCCCACCGAAACACCGCCGCGGCCGACCGGGTCATGACGCGCGCCTCGACGGACCCGCGCGCCGAAGCATGGTGCGCTCTCGGTCGAGCAAGCGGCCCACCGTCGCCCCGGCGCGCTCGATGGCCTGCTCGACACACACGTAGGGGTCGTGGCTCACGTCGTCGAGCGTCGAGCTCCCGATGCGGCGCCCTCGCACGACCACGTGACAGCGCTTGTCGACACCACCTTTCGGCCCGTTGAGGTCAGCGATGCGCACGACCACCGCGCTCAGCTCGCTGCCGAACCGGCTCAGGTGAAAGAAGACGCGCTTCTCTGCGTGGTCGCGAAGCGCCGCCGATGCGTCAAGCCCGCGAAATCGAACGTCGACCTTCATGTGGTGCTCCTGTGGTTGGGGAGCCTCAGTGGCTCACCCCTTGGGTAGCCACCAATCCCCTGTCGCCCGTTATGTAATTTCACAACAACATGTTCATCTGAACAACATGTTGCACCCCCGTGATTCACTACGGGTTGCACGCGTCGCACAGCGCAGCGGGGGCTTTGGGCGCGTCGACGGGGCGGTGGTGTCGATGCCCGCAGACCCCACAGCTGAAGATCTCGACCGCCACGGCGTTGGTCGGCGTGGCGCACGCCTCACATCGAAGCCCGCGTTCGACGCTCGACACCACGAAGCCAGGCCAACCACACCGCGGGCAGTGGCGCGCGAGGGCCTCGAAGCACCGCTCGGCGGCCCGCCGTATCGACAGCTGGCGGGTCGGGTTGAGCGACGCGCGCATGTCTGTCTCGAGGTGCACCGGCCCGTGGAGCAGCTCGCTGCGAACGAGGCGTTCGAGCGCATCGAGGCGCGTCACGCCCGGGTGACGACCGACGAGGAGGCCGTGCGACGGGAAGCCGTGGTTGAGCGCAAAGGCGCGCGCGTCTTCCACCGTGTGGGCCTGGGTCGAGGCGAAGTTGGTCTCGGTGGTGATGTCTTCACCGCGCAGCTCGAGGGAGGCCTGCCGGTCGACCAGCAGCACCAGCTCGGAGCCCCGAGCGACCCAGGGAACGGCGGGGTGTGGGCCGAACGAGCCCTCGCTGGCGAGCGCGAACCGCGCACGTGGCGCGTAGGTCAACGCCCAGCGGCACTTGGTTCGAGCCGCGTCGAGCGCCGACCCCACCCGGGGCCGCGAGCGAGAGAAGGTGCCGAGCGCATCGGTGTCGAGCTCGCCGATGTGCATCAAGGTCATGCCGGCGCGGGCCACCAGGTCGCCGACGAGGCGCTCTTTGGCGTGTTTGGTGACGAACGCCACGACCTCTCCGGTCGGTTCGGGCCAGCGCTTCACGCGCCCAGGGTCTCGCCTTCGCCCTGCGCGCGGGTCCAGCCGGCGACGCCGTCGAACTCCTGGAGCTTCTCGATGTGCATCCACGAGAACTGTCGCTGAATGCGCTCGACGAGGTGCCACAGCTCGCCGTCGGTCAGGTGGTGCGTCTGGCTGCGGGTGATGAAGCGGCACCGCCAGTGGTCGACGCAGTCGGTCTCGGTGCCGGTGAGCGGGTACACCTGGGTGCCCCGGTTGCTGATCATCTTGAGCTTGAGCGGCGTGCCCTCGCAGTGCAGCTCGAGGGCCTGCCCGAGGGCGCCGGGCGACTCTCGGCTCTCGACGAAGACGTCGACGCCCGCCACGCGGCGCGCGGTGCTCGTGACGAACGCGCTTTCTCGACGCACCGCCGGCAACCGAAGCGCACGCGTCGGCCGAGGCTTCGCCCGTCGGGGCGCGCGACCGAGGTGGTTGATGACCTGGTCGGTGAAGGCGGTGGTGCCCAGCGCGCCGCGCGGCGAGACGTCGCCGGTATAGAAGCCCGCTTCGAGCGTGGCGAGAATGGCGTTCTCGAGCGCGGTGGCGGCCTCGAGCTCGTCGAGGTGGCGCAGCAACATGACCGACGACATCAGCTCGGCGGTTGGGTTCGCCAGGTCTTTACCGGCAATCGACGGAGCGGTGCCGTGCACGGCCTCGAAAATGGCGATGTCGGCGCCGAGGTTGGCCCCGGGCGCGAAGCCCAAGCCGCCGATCAACCCCGACGTCAGGTCCGAGAGAATGTCGCCGTTCATGTTGCTGGTGACGATGACCTCGAATTGTTCAGGAGCGCGCACCAGCTGATGTGCGGCGTTGTCGACGAGGAGGTGATGCGCCTTGAGGGTCGGGTACTCGGCGGCCACCTCCTCGAAGGTGCGCTTCAGCAGCCCTTCTGTCTGCTTCATGATGTTGGCCTTGGTGGCGCAGTGAATCGACGAGCGGCCCTCGGCGAGCGCGACCTCGAAGGCCAAGCGAACGATTTTGTCGCAGCCCTTCTTCGACATCAGCTTCAGACACTGCGCCACGCCGGGCGTCTGCAGGTGTTCGATGCCGGCGTAGAGGTCTTCGACGTTTTCTCGCACCACCGTCAGGTCAATGTTGCGGCCGGAGAACGGCGTCTTCACCCCGGGCAGCTCGCGAATCGGTCGCACATTACCGTAGGTCTCGAACAGCTTTCGCAGCGTGACGTTGGCGCTCTTCTCTCCGAACCCGACGGGGGTCTCGAGCGGGCCCTTGAGCGCCACGCGGGTTTCGCTCAACGAGTCGATGGTGCTCTGGGGCACCCCGGTCGGGTTTCCCGCCCGAAAGACCTGGGCGCCGGCAGGCCGCTCTTCCCAGGCGATTCGAACCCCGGTCGCGTCGACAGCGCGCCGGGCGGCGCGGGTGACCTCGGGGCCGATGCCGTCGCCGGCGATCAACGTGACTCGTTTGGCCCCATCAGCGGTGCGTCGGTACGTACCCATGTGTCTCCCCGTGTTTGGAGGCCCATGTGTAGCGACCTGAGTCATGTAGATTCAGTACGAAATCTCTGGCAATCATGTCGTTCTGAACAACATGTCTGGAGCTCACATGGATTGGTTGAACTACCACCACCTCCTGTACTTCTGGGTGGTGGCACGCGAGGGCGGGTTGGTGGCGGCAGGCAAGGTGCTGCGCCTCTCCCACCCGACGTTGAGCACCCAGATTCACGCGCTCGAAGACCGGCTGGGCGAGAAGTTGTTCGTGAAGGTCGGCCGAAAGCTGGTGTTGACCGAGTTTGGCCGGGTGGCGTTTCGGTACGCCGACGAGATTTTCTCGCTCGGGCGCGAGCTCGTCGACACGCTGAAGGGTCGACCGACCGACAGGCCGCTCCGGCTGAACGTCGGCATCGCCGATGTCGTGCCCAAGTTGTTGGTGCGACAAATTCTTCAGCCAGCGTTGAGCTTGAGCCAGCCGGTTCGACTGGTGTGCCGCGAGGCGTCGCACGAGCGCCTGCTGGCAGACCTGGCCACCTATGCGCTCGACGTCGTCATCTCCGACGCGCCGGTGCCGTCGGGCAGCCCGGTGCGGGCGTACAACCACCTGTTGGGCGAGAGCAGCATCACCTGGTTCGGCACTGCCTCGCTGGCGAAGCGCTACCGCCGGGGCTTCCCGCGGTCGCTCGACGGCGCTCCGGTGCTGTTGCCGCTCGAAGACGTCACGTTGCGGCGCTCGCTCAACCAATGGTTTGCCCGCCACGGCATCACGCCCCGCATCGTCGCCGAGTTCGAAGACAGCGCGCTGCTGAAGGCGTTCGGCCGCGACGGCGTCGGGCTCTTCCCCGGGTCGACGGCCGCGACCACCGACATCACCTCGGCCTACGACGTCACTCCGCTCGGCGTCGTCGAAGAGGTGCGTGAGCGGCTCTACGCCATTTCGGTCGAACGAAAGCTGAAGCACCCCGCAGTCGTCGCCATTCTCGCTGGCGCGCGGGAGACCCTGGTGGCGTGACGCGGCAGGTGCCGTACGCCCACGAGCGAGGGAGCGTGTTTGTGCGTTGGTGGCATGGCCCTTGAAAAAACCTGACGTGCGCGCTCCTGCGATCGGGTGCAGCGTCGCATCGGCGCATTTTTGGGGTTGCCGACGCGTTTGGCGTTCTTAGACCAGTGGCACATGGCACCGGTTGTCGCGATGCGTTGGGGAGTCTGTGCGGTGCTGGTCAGCGCGACGGCCAGCGCGCAGCCCCTCCGCTT
>JAEUJT010000350.1 GCA_016793525.1 Archangium sp.
CTGGGTGCGCTGCCAGCTCGGCGTAGGTCGACGGCGCCGCGCTCCCACTGTCTGTCACCACTTTCCGAGCGACCTCCTCGTTCACTGTGAGCAACACGGTGAGGTACGGCCGCTTGTCGCCGTAGACCATCGACTGCGACACGAGCGGGAAGGTCTTGAGCAGGTTCTCCAGGTTCTGCGGAGCGACGTTCTTTCCGCCAGCGGTGACGATGATGTCTTTCTTGCGGTCGGTGATGCGCACGTAGCCGTCGCCATCGATTTCTCCGATGTCGCCAGAATGAAACCAGCCGTCTGCGGTCAACACCTCGGCGGTGGCGGCCTCGTGCCGGTGGTAGCCGCGCATGATGTGTGGGCCCCGCAGCAGCACTTCGCCGTCGGCCGCTATCGCCACTTCGGTTTCGGGAAGAGCGCGCCCCACGGTGCCGATTTTCGTCGCGCCCGGCACGTTGATGGTCGACGGCCCGCTCGTCTCCGTGAGGCCGTAGCCCTCGCACACGGTGATGCCCAACATCTCGAAGAAGAGGCCGATTTTGCGCGACAGCGGTGCTCCGCCCGAGACGAACAGGCGCATTCGCCCACCGAGCTTTTCATCGAGCGCCGTACGCACCTTGCGGAACACCAACACCTTGGCCAGCCGCCACTGCACGGAGTCGTAGGCCCGCCCCGCCTGGTGCGCTTCGCAGTACGCGTCGAACTGGCCGAACGCCCATCGACCGAGCTGGCCCTTCACCCCTGGAGCGGAGGTGGCGCTGCTCTGCACTCCGGCGAAGACCTTCTCGAACAGCCTGGGCACCGCGGGGAAGATGGTGGGCCGCGTCTCGCTCAAGTTGCCGACGACTTTTTCGACCGACTCGGCGAACACCATGGTGAAGCCGATGGCGACCCACGCCGCCTTGACCGCCTGCGCGAAGGAGTGCGCGAGCGGCAAGAAGAGCATCACCGCGTCGTCGTTCACCATCACGTCGAGGTTGCGAACCGACGCCGCCTCGAAGGCCCAATTGCCGTGCGACAACATCACGCCTTTGGGGTTTCCCGTCGTGCCCGAGGTGTAGATGAAGTGGCACAGGTCGCTCGGCTCGATGGCCGCGGCGCGCGCATCGAAGCCATCGCTCTGCCGGCCTCGCGCCACGAGCGCGTCGAGCGAGATGACGTCGTCGCCAGCCGCGCCGCTCAACGTCACCACGTGGCGCACGCTCGAGGCGTTCGCTCGCACCGCTCGAATTCGGGTGAGGCGGCCGGTGTGTTTCCCATCGGAGATGTCGGCGTCGACGAACAGCACCGAGGCTCCGGAGTCGTTGAGCACGAACAGCGCTTCATCGGGCGTGTTCGACGGGTAGATGGGCACACACACCGCGCGCGCCGCTGCGATGGCCAGGTCGACCACGGCCCACGCCACGCTGGTCGGAGCGAACACCGCCACCCGGTCTCCGGGTTGAACGCCCAGCGCGACCAACCCGTTGGAGACCGCACGGACCTGCGCGACCAGCTCGGGCCACGACACATCGGCCCAGGCGCCGTCGACCTTGTGCCGCGCTGCGGGCGTGGTGGCGTGGGTCCGCGCGCGTGCCACCACCATGTCGACCAGAGTTCGCTCCATGGGCCGCGAGTGTAGCGTTCTTCAACGCTTCACCGGTGCGCCTGTCGGCTCGTGGGGCGGAGTCGAGGTCGCGCGGAATGCGGGTGACCTCACGGAGCGAAGGTGTCGTGTGGTCGGGCCTTCTCTCTCCGTCGCCCCGGAGGTCTCTTGACGTGGCGGCACCACATGGCTTCGCGCCAGCGCGAAACAGACTGACCGAGTTGACGAAAAACGAAAACACCCCGCCCTGAGGGCGAGGCGTCTCGTACCGCAGCGTCATTGACGGCTACTCGGCGTCGCGGCCTTCGATGATGCGGAGCTGAATCGCCTGCTTGAGCGCCAGCTTCTCCGCGTCGCTGAGCGAGCCGTTGCCGTCGGCGTCGAACTTGGCCACCACCTCCGAGCGGCGCTCGCGGAAGGCGGCGAGGCGATCGCTGCGCAGCTTCAGGCGCTCGATGGGTTCCAGCGTGCCGCTGTCGTTCGAGTCGTATTCGGCCAGCACGTTGGCGCGCGCGGCTTGCACGCGGGCGATGAAGGCAGCCTTCGCGGCCTGGCGCTCGGTGGCGTCGAGGGTGTCGTCGTGGTTCGCGTCGAAGCGCTCCAACACGGTGGCGCGGATCCGCTGGCAGCGGGCCTCGAGGGCGTCGACCAGCGCGGTGCGCTCCTCGGTGGAGAGAGAATGGTCGCCGTTCTCGTCGAACACGAAACGCAGGCGCTTGGCGACGTGAATGCGGTGACGCAGACCGAAGCGCGCGAGCACCGGGTGGCCCACGCGGGCCGCGAGGTCGCTCTTCAACGCCTGTCGCTCTGCCGCTTCGAGGCGGCCACTCCCATCGGCGTCGTACCGCTGCAGCACCCGCTCGCGCCGCGCACCGAGGTCGCACACGCCGTCACCCTCGGTGGGAACCTCAGGCACCTCCGCCGCTTCATCGGCCGAGATCGAGGCCTCGTCATCGCTCTCCGCGCCGGCCACGTCTGCGGTCGCGTCGCCCGACTCCTCGGCCACCGTCAGCGCCGCCGAGGCTTCACCCACCATCGAGTCGTCTTCAGACAGCGCGCCGTTGCAGCCGAAACCGACCGCCGCGAGTGAGAGAGAAAACAGCGTGGAACGAAGCGTCTTCATGGGGTGCGTCTCCTTGTCGTACCGGCCTGGAGACATGAACCGGCTCACCTTCTGAAAGTTGCGGGGCGGCTGAATCAGCAGTCGTTTTGAGAGGTTGTGCCTACCTAACGCAGGCCTTCGACGCGCACGGCGGAGAGGCGGCACGGCGTCAGCCCGTTCGAGGTGAGGAAAGCGCGCACGACGAGCTCGCCTTCTCCAGTGGCGGTGATGAAGCCCGGCGCGAAACGACTCACCACCATGGCCGATGTGCTGTGGGCCGCGCTCCCATCGGCTGGACACCAGGCGCCGGAGCCTTCGGCCGTGCAGTCGGCCCCCTTCGTTGAATCGAGCCAGTACCAGACAGTGTCAGGTCCACGACGCCGCCCCAGGCTGTACCTCACCCCGCCGGGGCAGCCCTCGCCACCCAGCGTCTCGGTGAAGCGCGTCACCGCGGCGAAGCGCACCGCGGGCTCGAAGGTCACCGCGGGTCGCGCCGCGTCGTACTGGGGCGGCCCCAGCGTCACCGACGTGACGGAGGGCCACCGAGCGGGCTCGACCTCGTCGCTCTCGAGCACCGCGCGGTACTGCAGCCACGGCGCCGTCACCGCGTCGAAGAGAGAAGGCAGCGTCGACGGCACGGAGCGCCACGTCGGCGCATCACCACAGTCGGCCGTCGTGCACCCGCGCACCGAGACCCGCACCCGCGAGGCGCCGCGGAGGTAGAGCGCTTCAACCTCGTCGGGAGAGAGCGCGCGCCGCCAGATGGCGACCTCGTCGAGCGTGCCGCCCTGCAGCCCGTACGCGCCGGTGTACGCGCAGCCGATGGAGAGCGGAAAGTCGCTCGGCGCGCTCGACAGCTGCGACGCGTCGAAGGGGGCCGACGTGCCAGTCAGCGTGCCGTCGAGGTACAGCCGCGTCACCGAGCCGTCTCCTGTGAAGACCACATGTGTCCACCGGCCGGGCCGCATTGCGTACCCCGCGGTGATGTTGCCCAACGCGGAGCCGCGGCTCATGAAGTAGCCGGTAAAGGTGTTGCTGGGCGTGGAGTTGTACAGCACCAGCCCGTTGCTGTTGCCCGGGTAGCTCGTGTTGGTGAGGTGCGTGCCGTTCCCCGTCGCGTTCACCATGAACCAGGCCTGGCTCGAGAACACCCCCGTGCGCTGAATGAAGTCGAACGCCGTGAGGCTCCCGATGCCCGTCAGGCACGCCGCGCCCGACGGCAGGTTGGTGATGCCGTTCCCGAAGAGCGCCGGCCGCCCGGGCGAGAGGTTGTTGTTCGCCGCTCCGCGGCCCGAGAGGAGACCGCCGTCTGGCTCGGTCACGCCGGAGCTGTTGAGGAACGGCGCCGCGGGCTCGTCGAGGTGCCACAGGCCGACGAGCCCTTCATTGAGGCCTCCGTCGTGGCCGTCGGCGAGCGGCTGACCGAAAGGCGCGAGCGCGGCCCACTCGAGGGAGGACCAGCTGTGCTGCGCCGTGCCTTCCCGGGCGGCGATGGGCCGCGAGGTGAGCGTGCCGCTGCGGCGCGGCTGACTCGATTGCGCCGCGTACACCGAGCGCACCTCGTCGGCGCTGAGCGCGCGGGTGATGACCGCCACCTCGTCGAGGTCTCCGCGGAGCTGCCGCCCGATGGTGTTGGTGCGGCCCATGATGAACTGCACGCCGCTGAGCGTCGCCACCTCGGGCGGAATGGGCACCAACCCGAAGTCGACCGCCGCTGTGTTGCCATTGATGTACAGTTGCAATCGCTGGGCGTTGGTGGTGCCGGCCCCGTCGAAGACGGCGCACACGTGGGTCCAGCGGTCGACGGTGGGCACCCGCACCGTGCCGTGGCTGCTGCCGGCGAACGCGAAGTTGAAGCCGTCGGGGTTCCCCGCCTGAAGCAGAAAGCCGTTGGTGCCGTCGTACCAACCGGCCAGGCCCTGGGGAGACGTCACGCGCGGTCGCACCCAGAGACAGAGCGTCAATTCGGTATGTCCGCTCGGGTCGAAGGCCGTGCCTCCGTCGAAAACATCGTCGAGGCCGTCGAAGGCCAGCGCGTTGCCGAGCACGCCGTCGGTGAGCGAGGGGCCTCCGTCGCGCAGGGCGAGCGGCTCGTCGAAGGAGAAAGCGAGCGGCGTCAACGCAGCGAAAGGTGAGGTGGCATCGGCCAAGCCGGGCCGGCGGGCGCAAGCGGCGGAGGTGCCGTCGCAGCCGCTCGCGTCTCCGAGGTGCAGCGCGCTGTCGCTCTCCACCGTCAGGCCGAGGCGTTGCCCGCCGGCGAAGTCGTCGTCGACGAAGGTGGTGCTGGCCAGCGCCGCCTCGGTGTCGAAGGACCACGTGTGCGCGCAGACACTGGCGGTGGTCTCGGAACAGGGCGACAGCGCGTCGGCCGGCACCTGACAGAAGCCGTCGAGGCACACGAAGCCCTCAGCGCACTCTCCGACCGCTCGGCAAGCGAACGCGCGCGCCGTGCTCGGCGTGGAGCCGGTGCAGCCCGCAACCACCGCGAGCGCCACCGACGCCCTGAGCCACCGGAGTTCTCTCACGGAGGCGAAGACACCACGTGAACTGGGCTGAAAACAACGTACACTCCTGCGCTTGCATGCTTGAGCCGCTCTCGCCGAACGACGTGGTGCCGACGCTTCGAGCTGACCTGGTCATCGCCGACGCCGCTCCCGGCCGCGGAGAAGACGAGGTGCGGGTGGCTGACCCGTCAGGGGCGCAGGTGTTGATGCTCAAGGGCTTCGAGGTGTCGCTCGCGCGCATGCTCAATGGCCGGCGCACCGCGAGCGAGGTGGTGACGGCGGCGCAGCAAATCGGCCTCCCGCTCAGCGTCGATGGGCTCAACGGCTTTCTGCGCAAGCTCAACCACGCGGGGTTTCTCACCAAGGCGGGCGCCTCCGCTCCGGCCGACATCACCTCGTGGACCGCGCGCGCGGAGTGGCCCGAAGAGGTACGGCACCTGTTCCAGGAGGCGCTCTTCGAGGCCCGCGCCGACCGGCTCTCTTCGGCCAAGGCCAAGCTCGACGCGCTGCTCATTCGCTCTCCCGCCACGCCCGAGGCGCAGCAGCTGTTGCACTGGGTGATGCAGCGGCTCCACCCCAACGGGCCCGCCACCCCGGCGTTTTCGTCGGTGTTCGCGAACGAAGAGAAGCAGTGGTTCGCCGAAGGCGCCGAAGAGTCTGACGCCAACGACCGCGCGGCGAACGCCGCCCTCGTCGAGGCGTCGGCCATGGAGCGGCAGCTGCGCGGCGGCTCGAGCAAGAAGTGGCTCATCCCTGTGGTGCTGGTGATGGTGGCGGCGGCGGTGGCCTTCGTGCCCGTGCCCTCCACGGCCTCGGCGCCGTACCAGGTGCAGCCAAAGACAAAGACGAACGTGACGGTCACGCAGGTGGGCACCACGTTGAAGTCCATCGACGTGAAGGTGGGCCAGTGGGTGACCAAAGGCACCGTGTTGGCGCAGTGGAACCAGGCAGAAGCCGAAGCGGCCCTGCGCGCGGCGGAGAAGCAGCTCGAGGCGGGCGCGGGGCACAAGAAGGGCCCACTCGTTCCAGCGGCGAAGGTCGCGGCGGCCAAAGCGGCGGTGGCAAAAGCGACCGCGGCCGAGAAGAAGGCCCAGGTCGAGCACGACAAGCTCAAGGCGAAGTCGAGGGGCAAGAAGGTGCCGGCGCTGCTCAAGGCGCAGAAGAAGCTGAGCGACGCGACAGCGGCGCGCACGTTGGCCACCCAGGCGTTGGCGTTGGTGACCGCGCCCGCGGCTCCGGCGGGTGACGTAGAGGCCCTCAAGCAGGCCGTGGCGGCGGCGAAGGCGAAGGTGGCGGTGGCTCCGGTGACCGCGCCGGCCGACGGCTTCGTGGCGGCCATCTCGGCCACGGCGAATGCGCCCATCGACGCGACCGCGCCGCTGTTTCAGCTCGAAGACACGCGCAGCTTGGCGGTGGTGGTGACGCTGCCCGATGGCGTGACGGTGCAGCCCGGCGCGTCGGTGGCGCT
>JAEUJT010000391.1 GCA_016793525.1 Archangium sp.
AGGCGCCAGGTGCGCTCGGCGTGGCACCAATCGCTCTCCTTCACCAAGGCCGGGCAGGCGCCGCGGTAGAGGCACGGCGCGCGAATGACGTGGCCCTTCGCCACCAGCGCATCTCGAAGAGCGAGCAGCGCCCGCGAGGTGTCGCGCAGCGCCGGCTCGATGATCAGCAGCGAGCCATTCGGCGTCAGCCGCGCCAGCACCGATTCCACCAACGCCGTGCGCCGGGCGATGTCTCCGTCGTACAGCTCATTCACCACGTGCCCCATGGTGATGACGTCGAAGGTGCCGTCGGGCAGGGGGCGCTCCGGGCTCCAGTCGCGCGTGGCCAGGCCCTCACTCGCCTCGGCGGCCAGGGCGCGCGCGACGTCGAGCGCGGCGCGGCTCCGGTCGGCGGCGGTCGCTTGGTTCGCTCCGGCGTCGAGCGCGGCGAAGGCGAGGGGACCCGGGCCAGCACCCAAGTCCAACACCTGGCGTGGGCGGGTCGGCAGCTCCGACAGCGTGGCGCGGGCCTGGGCGTAGCTCACCGGCCAGTAGAACAAGAGGTACGCGCCGAGGAGCGCGGGATCATCCATGTACCGGGCGCCGGCCAACTTTCGCTCCCGGGTCAGCCCGTGCGACAGCGTCTTCACGCCCGCGGAGACGGTGCGCAGCTCATCGGGCGTCAGCTCGTTCTCCGGCGGTGGAGGGCCAGGCCGCTGCCCCTTGCGCGCGGCATTGCGCTGCTTTCGCCACACGGCCAGGAGCCGCGGAATCCACCGGGCCAGATCTCCCGCTGCGTCGTCGCGCATGGTCCGCCCTGTAACCCATTCAGTCAGGAGAAGGGATTTTCGCCGCCGCCCCGGCTACATGCGCGCGGATGATCGACGTTCGCGGCCTCAAGAAGCACTACCGCGTGCACAAGCGCCAACCCGGGTTCGCCGCCGCCGCCCGCTCGCTGTTCCGCCGGGAATACGAGGTCGTCAAGGCGGTCGACGGCATCGAGTTTTCGGTGAAGCCCGGAGAGCGCGTGGGCTTTCTCGGCCCCAACGGCGCGGGAAAGACGACCACCCTCAAGGTGCTCTCGGGCCTGCTCCACCAGAGCGAAGGCACGGCCACGGTCGACGGCCACGTGCCGCAGAACCGCGAGACCGAGTTCCTGAAGAAGATCATGCTCGTCATGGGCCAGAAGCAGCAGCTCATGTGGGACCTGCCGCCGGCGGAGACCTTCGAGCTCAACCGCGCCATCTACGAAGTGCCGCACGATGTGTTCCGAACCCGCATGAAAGAGCTGTCGGAGCTGCTCGAGCTCGGCGACCTGCCCACCAAGCCGACCCGCCAGCTGTCGCTCGGTGAGCGCATGAAGTGCGAGCTCGCGGCGGCGCTGATCCATGGCCCGAAGGTGCTGTTCCTCGACGAGCCCACCATCGGCCTCGACGTCTCGATGCAGGTCGTGATGCGCGACTTCATTCGCCGCTACAACGAGCGCACCGGCGCCACGCTGCTCCTCACCTCACACTACATGGACGACGTGACCGCGCTCTGCCCCCGCGTCATCGTCATCGACAAGGGGCAGCTCTCGTTCGACGGGTCGCTCGAGGCGCTGGTGCAGAAGGTGCGGCCCGAGAAGCACATCGCGCTCCGCTTCTCCCAACCCGTGCCCCGCGAGCAGCTCGAGGCGCTCGGAGTCGTGGTGGCGTTCGACACCACGCAGGCCACCATTCGCGTGGCGCCCGACAAGGTCAACGCCGTGCTGGGAACTGCGCTGGCCACGCTGCCGGTGAAAGACCTCGAGGTGGTGAGCCCGCCGCTCGAAGAGGTGATGAGCGAGCTCTTCGCCCGCAGCCGAGCCCAGCGCGAAGCGGAGAAAGCCGCGTGAAGCTGCTCCGAACCTTGGCGGCGTTGATGCGCGTGGGCTTCGCCGAGTCGGTGGCGTACCGCGGCGAGATGGTGGTGTGGGTGCTCGCCACCACCATGCCGCTCGTCATGGTCTCGCTGTGGACCTCGGTTGCCTCGAACGGCGCCGTGACGGGCCAGAACGCGACGTGGACCTCTGAACGCTTCGTCGCCTACTTCCTCTGCATCTTCTTGGTGCGCCAGCTCATCGCGAGCTGGGCCTGCTGGGAGATCAACTTCGAGGTGCGCCAGGGCATGTTGTCGATGCGCCTGCTGCGGCCGATTCACCCCGTGCTGTCGTACCTGGTCGGCAACATCGCCTACATGCCGCTGCGGCTGGTGGTGGTGCTCCCGGTGGCGGTGTGGCTCGTGGTCGGCCCCTCGTGGAGCGGGCTGTCGCACGACTGGCGGGTGTGGGTGCTGTGGGTGTTTTCGATGGTCGGTGGCTGGGCCATCAACTTCTTCGCCAACGTGCTCATCGGCTCGCTGTGCCTGTTCATGGAGAGCAGCGTGAAGCTGATGGATGTCTGGCTCGCCGGGTTCTTCGTGTTCTCCGGCTACCTGTTCCCGTTGGACTTGTTCCCGGAGTGGCTGCGCTGGGCCGCGACGTGGTTGCCATTCCGCTACCAGATCGGCCTCCCGGTCGAGCTGATGACCAACGTGCACGACTTCGGCGCCGCGCTGGAGCTCGTCGCACGGCAGTGGGCCTGGGTCGCGGGCTTCGTGGTGACGTCGCTCGGCGTGTGGCGCGTCGGCGTGCGGCGCTTTCAGGCGTACGGAGGCTGACCCATGCGCCGCTACTTCGTCCTCTTCTGGCTGCAGCTGCGCACGTCGATCCTCCTCGCCGCGCAGTACCGGTGGGACTTTCTCGTCGACGGCGTCATCTCGTTGTTCTGGGTGACCGCCGCGGTGGTGCCCCTCTTCGTGGTCTATGGCAACGCGGCGCACGCCGGCATTCCCGGGTGGAGCTTCGGCGAGGCGCTGGTGGTGAGCGGCTGGTTCGTGCTGCTGCAGGGCGTGCTCGACGGCGCCATCAACCCGGGCTTGGCGGCGGTGATCGATCACATTCGCAAGGGCACGCTCGATTTCGTGCTGCTCAAGCCGGCCGACGGCCAGTTCCTCGTCTCCACCGCGCGGTACCACGTGTTTCGCGTGTTCAGCATCGGGGCCGCGCTGATCATCTTCGTCACCGCGTTTCGCCGCCTCGGTACCGTGCCGTCGCTCACCCACGTGCTGCAGGCGCTGGTGTTGCTCGTGGCGGCGGTGCTCATTCTGTACTCGATGTGGATCCTCATCGTCTCCAGCGCGTTCCTGGTGGTGAAGGTCGACAACCTCACGTACCTGTTCAGCTCGGTGTTCGACGCCGCGCGCTGGCCGTCATCGGTGTTCCGCGGCGTGTGGCACATCGTGTTTACCTTCATCATCCCCATCGCGGTGATGACCACCTTCCCGGCTGAGGCGCTCCTTGGCCGCATGAGCGTGGTGACCATGGTCGGCACGGTGATCGGAGCGGTTCTGTTCTCCATCGCGTCGCGGCAGGTGTGGCTGCGCGCCATCGGCCACTACACCTCAGCGGGCGGGTGACGCGTGAAGATCGCGACCTGGAACATCAACTCCATTCGCGCGCGGACTCCGCGGGTGCTCGAGTGGCTTCACGCGCACCAGCCCGACGCGCTCTGCCTGCAAGAGACCAAGTGCACCGACGAGCAGTTCCCATTCCGCGAAATTCAAGACGCTGGGTACCGCGTCGAGCACTTCGGCCAGAAGTCGTACAACGGCGTCGCGTTCATCACCAAAGAGCCGGTGCGCGCGGTGCGCCGCAACCTGGGTGACGACGACGAGCAGTCTCGGCTGCTCTCCGCGGAGTACGGCGGTTTCCGCCTGGTCACCGTGTACGCGCCCAACGGCCAGTCGGTCGATTCGCCGGCCTACGTGTACAAGCTCGATTGGTACGCGCGCTTACAACGTTGGCTGGCTGCGACCAGGTCCGAGCTGCCGACGGTGGTGTGCGGCGACTTCAACGTCGCCCCGGCAGACATCGACACCTGGGACCCGCGCCTGTGGTCCGGCCAGACGCTGTGCACGCCGAGGGAGCGAGAGGCGTTCTCCTCACTGTGCAAGGGCACCGCCCTGGTCGATCTCTTCCGCTCCAAACACGCCGAGCCCGGCCACTACTCCTGGTGGGACTACCGCGCTGGCGCGTTTCGCAAGAACCAGGGGCTGCGCATCGATCACCTGCTGGTGAGCCCGCCGCTGCTCGAGCGCTGCACCGCGGTGGAAATCGACCGCACGGCTCGCGCCGCCGAGAGTCCATCAGATCACGCGCCCGTCTGGGCCACCTTTACGGCTTGAAGCCGACCAGCCCCATGGTGACGAAGCGATCGAATGCCGCGAGGGCCTCAAACTCGCGTAGCGGCGCCACGCGGACAATGGCGTTGATGGTGCGCGCGCCGTCGACTCGGGAGAGCAGGTAGCGCTCAGGCGCCGACAGCCCCGCGTCGTGCACTCGGCCGGTGCGAGTCAAGACCTCGGGCACGCGCTCGCTGTCGAGGTACTCGACGCGAAGCTCGGGCACCCACATCGCCTCGAGTTGCTTCAGCAGCTCCGCACCGTCAGAGGAGGAGCCAAGCGCCTGCGCCGCGCGGATCACGGCGTACGCGTCGCGGAAGTTCTGGCTGGCGAGAAACGTGCGGGCGCTGGTGAGGAGCGCGTCGATGCTCACGTCGTCGGCGCCGAGGGAGACCGACGACCTGCCGGCGCGCACCACCACCGCGCCCAGTCGGTGCATCGCGTAGAGCCGCTGGTACAAGAAATAGTCGGTGGCGTGCAGGCCCAGCGCCAGCTCGTCGATCGACAGACCCGCCTCGATGCCCGCC
>JAEUJT010000442.1 GCA_016793525.1 Archangium sp.
ACCCTCGACGAGGCCTGCCAACCCAGCCCCCCGCCCTCCGTTATCCCGGAGGAAACGCACGTGCTGCTGCGCGTCGATGACGGCCCCACCCAATCTGGGCCATGATAAGGGTTCGCGCGTGTCTTTGGCCGAAACCGCGCTCCACAATCTACGAGTGACGCCATGCGAAGAGTGACGCCCATGCGAACCCATTTTCTGCGCCTCCACGCCGTCGCGCTGTTGATGTCTCTGGCCGGAGCAAGCTGCTCGAACTGCGGCGCACCGCCTCGGGTCCAGAAGGACCAGTGCCTCAACATCACGGGGGCAGACCCGCTCAACGCCGACGCGTGTACCGATGACTCGTCGTGCGGCGGAGGCGACAGCCGTTACTCGTGCCGGGTGGCGAACAAAGACACGCCCGACCTGAAGTGCTGCATGTTCACCGACCGCACCTGCAACAGCGAAGCTGACTGCTGCCCCGGTCAGACCTGCCCGAGCGATCGCAAGAAGTGCTTCGACCGTTTCACCGAGTGCACCAACGACGCCGACTGCGGCGACAAGGGCGACAAGGTCTGTGAAGTGTACTCCGACTTCTACACGCCGAACTCGCGCCGGTGCCGCTTCAAGGCCTGCAGCGCGGTCGGCCAGTGCCCAGAGGGCCAGTCGTGCTTCCAGGGCGAATGTATGGTCGACCTGCCGTGCAACGGCACCTGCGAATCGGGCAAGGGCTGCGTGGCCTCCATCGACCGCTGCCAAGACTACGCCGCGCCCACCGGCCGCACCGCGGCGGCGTGCCCGATGACCTGCAACGCCGGCTTCATCGCCAGCTTCAAAGACGGCCGCAACATCTGGGACTCCTGCACCCTCTCCGCCGTGCAGTGCGTGTGCGCCGAGTTGCCCACGCTGCGCAGCGGAGACCTGGGCCGCTTCTCCGCCGTCGACGCCGACCCCAGCCGCGGCGTGGTGTCGTCGATGTACGACGGTGAATACGGCGACCTGGTGGTGATGCGCTTCGGCCTCGACGGCGCGAAGCTCTCGACCGAATACGTCGACGGCGTGCCGCAGGCGCCGGTGAAATACGGCCCCTCGGGCGCCCGCGGAGGCATCGTCGAGCCCGGCAACGACGTGGGCCGTTACACCGACGTGGCCGTCAACAACGGCATCACCTACGTCAGCTACTACGACGCCACCAACGGCGACCTGAAGGTGGCGGTGAAGCAGTCGACCGGCACCTGGTCCTCCCACCGGGTCGATGGGCTGACCGGCGACATGGGGCTCTACACCAGCATCGGCGTCGACCAGGCCGGCAACCCCGGCGTCTCGTATTTCATGCGCGCCGCCGACACGTCGTTTTCGGTGTCTGACTGCCCGGGCACGCCGCCGGCGGGTGACAAGAAGTTCATCACCGCGGTGCGCTTCGCCCGCGCCACCAAGGCGATTCCCACCATCGAGGCCGATTGGGTCGTCAAGACCGTGGCCTGCATGAGCCGCCCGCCACCGCCGTGTGATGGCTGCTCGGGCTCGAACGTGTGCGTGACGGTGCCCGGCAGCGGCCCGCAGTGCCTCGCTGCGTCGACCGCCTGCTCCAGCTGCGACACGAACAGCCAAGCGTGTGTGCTGGTCAGCAACGCGCCGACCTGCGCCTCCAAGTACACTCCGTCGACGCTGGCCGACGTGCCGATGGGCGTTGGCGTCTTCAGCGCGCTGGCCTTCGACGGCAACGAAGCGGTCATCTCATACATGCGCCGCACCATTCCCGTCGGCGGCACCCTGCCCGACGGAGACCTCTACGCGGTGCGCATCGACGCCAGCAACGTGGTGGGCACCCCGGTGGTCATCTCCTCGACCGGCGACACGGGCTTCTTCCCCAGCGTGCGCATCGAGCCGACGTCGAAGGCCGTGGCCATCGCGTTCCACGACTTCTCCACCAAGACCTTCAAGTTCTACTACTCGCCGACGCTGCAGCCGAACGTGACGCTCGAGACCATCGACACCGGCGTCGACATGACCCGCCCAGGCGAGCAGAGCTTCAGCGGCACCGACAGCGCGCTCGTCTTCGGGCCGCAAGTCGGCCAGCTGTGGGCGGTGTACCAAGACTCCACGCGTGGCGACCTGAAGATGGCGAAGCGCGCCACCACGTGGACCCCGCAGACCGTGGCGTCTGAAGGCGCGGTTGGCTTCTTCGCCGACGGCGTCTTCCTCAGCGGCAAGATCTACGCGACCCACGCCCGCCTCCGCGCGAAGCAGGTGTCGGGTCAGGCGCGCCTCGACAACGCGCTGATCCTCGAGCAGATCCCGGCGAACTAGCCCCCATGGCCTCGGCGGCGCTCCGCATCGTGCTCGACCTCGAGCACCCAGGTGAGCTGCTCGAGCGCAACTACCCCAACGGGCGCTTGGGCGGCCTCCGCTTCGAGGGCCGAGCGCCAGGTCCCGTGGGTCACGCGGTGTCGCTGCGGGTGCGCTTCGCCCGGCCTGCGCGCGAGTTCACCATTCGCGGCCAGCTGGCCTGGGCGCGAAAGAAGTCGTCGATCACCTTGGCGCAGTCGTACGGCGTCGACGTCGTGCCCGGAGACGAGCCGGCGCGGCAGCGGCTGCTGGCCTTCGCCCGCAGCGAGCTGACCGACGACATCACCCGCTATGCCCCGCGCGTGCCGGTGGCGCTGCTGGCCCGCATCGTCCACGAGGGCACGACGCGCAAAGAGTACCTCGCCGATCTCTCCCCGGGAGGCGCCTTCGTGCGCACGCCGTCGCTGCTGCCCATCGACGCGCGCGTCGAGCTCTCGGTGCGGCCACCGCGCTCGATTCGCCGGCTGAAGGTGATGGGCCGCGTGGCGTGGGTGCGCCGAACCGGGCCTGACGCGGGAATGGGCATCGCGTTTCTCGACGCCGACGCTCCCACGCGGGCCCGAATCGACCGGCTGCTCGACCGGCTCGGCCGCGACTGACAGCGCAGAGGCCTCAGCTCACGACGGTCAGCTCGAGCACGATCTCGAGCTTGAGCACCTTCGAAATCGGGCACCCGGCCTTCGCCGCCGCCGCCGCTTCTTCGACCTTGGCCTTGTCGGCCCCGCGCGCAGTGACGGTGGTGGAGAGCACGCTCTTGCTCAGCGTGAGGTTCTCGAAGGTGATGGCCGCCGTGGTGGCGACCGACTCCGGAGTGATGCCGCGCTCGCCGAGCTGAGCCGAGAAAGCCATGCTGAAACAGCTCGCGTGCGCGGCGGCGATCAGCTCCTCGGGGTTGGTGCCCGGCTCGTGTTCGAAGCGGGTGCGGAACCCGAACTTCTGGTTGGTGAAGGCGCCGCTACCGACGCCGAAGGTGCCTTGGCCGTCTTTGAGGCCGCCGTTCCACACGGCCTGTGCCGTTCGCTTCATGGTGTGTCTCCTGAGGGAGCTCGCCGACGCGGCGGAGCGAGCGTGCTCTGCCACACCTTCATCGAACGTCGTACGTGGTTTGGGAGGGTTAGGCCTTGAGCCGGCCGCGCCGCTCGCGGTGGTAATGCGACGCGCACAGCCCTCGGGCCAGCACCCGCCGGCCGCACCCTTCGACCGAGCACCGCGTCGAGGGCGAAAGCACCGC
>JAEUJT010000452.1 GCA_016793525.1 Archangium sp.
GCCGTTGAGGAAGACGCCGCGCACGAAGAAGCCGAGGCCGAAGAAGCGGGTGAAGAAGTAGTCGGCCTGAAACCCGGCCTCCAACACCAGCCCGTCGATGCCGGTGCGCTGCCCCACGATGCCGTAGCCGACGCCGAAGAAGCCGCTGATGTCGAGCGGCACGGGCCGTTTCTTCTTTTTTATCCACACGATTTCGAGCGGGTGCCAGGCCACGCGGCCCACGAGAAACCCGGCGCCTCCGCGGTTGGCGTCAGGCAGGTTCCACCCGGTGGCGGTGAGGTCGACGCCCAGCGAGGCATGGCCGAGAATGTCGTACGCCACGCCGAGCGACAGGGTGTGGGTGTTCTGCACCTCGTTGGAGAAGATGGTGGCCAGGTCGCCGTTCGGGTTGAGGGGCAGCTGGCTGCGCAGCTTCGCGGTGTCGATGTTCCAGATGCCGGGCCCGTATTGAAACCCGAGGCGGAACCCGCCGGCCGAGAATTGGGGTGGCTCGGCCCAGGCGGCGGCCGCTATGAGAGACACGGCAAGGGCGCCGTAACGAAACATGGAGCGCCTGCCCCACGCGGAATAGAAAGACGCAGCCATGCCGATTCCCGACTCCTACCTCACTGGCGCCAACATCGACTTCATTGAGGCGCAATACGCGCGGTACCTCGACAACCCCACCAGCGTCGACCCGAGCTGGCGAGAGGCGTTTCAGAACGTCCGGCCCGACGGCAAGCCCCTTATCATCGACGGGCTCTCATTGCCGAAGCCGCGTTGGAATGGCTCTGGCCACAGCTCCGCCCCCGCCCCGAGCGCCATGGGCCTGCAGGGCAAGGTCGACCAGACGATTTTCAGCTTCCGCCTGCGCGGCCACTTGCTGAGCGAGCTCGACCCGCTCGGCGTGCCCCGGCCGCAGTTGGAGCACGTGGCCGACCTGGGGCTGGTGAGCAAGGCGCACTTCACCGAGGCCGAGCTCGACACGCTGGTTGATCCACAGCAGGCGTTCGACGAAGCCCGCGTGCCGCTGCGCAAGCTGCTGGCGCGCATGCGCTCGACGTACACCCAGCACATCGGGGTCGAATACATTCAGATGTACGACTCCGAGCGGCGCCGCTGGCTGATGAACCGCATGGAGCGCACCGACAACCGCACTCCGTTTACGGTGGAAGAGCAGACCCGAATCCTCCGCAAGCTGTCTGAGGCCGAGGCCTTCGAGACGACGGTCCACACCAAGTTCCAGGGCGTCAAGCGCTTCTCCGCTGAAGGCGGCGAGGTGCAGCTGGCGATGCTGAACGAGTTCCTCGAGCTGGGCGGAACGCTGGGCGTGAAAGAGGTCGTGTTCGGCATGGCCCACCGCGGCCGCCTCAACGTGCTGGCCAACATCATGGGCAAGCCGGCCGACGAGATTTTCTCTGAAATCGCGGGCCCGTCAGACCCGACGAAGTACCTCAACCGCGGCGACGTGAAGTACCACATGGGGTACTCGAGCGACCGCACCACGTCGACCGGCGAGCGCATTCACCTCACCATGGCGTTCAACCCGTCGCACCTGGGCTTCGTGCACCCGGTGGTCGAAGGCCGCGTGCGCGCCAAACAAGACCGCTTCGGCGGCGGCGCTGCGGCGAAACACGCCATCGTGCCCCTCGTGATTCACGGCGACGCGGCGTTTTCGGGCCAAGGCCTGGTGCCGGAGACGCTCAACCTCGGAGGCCTCGACGCCTACGACACCGGCGGCACGCTGCACTTGGTCATCAACAACCAGATTGGGTACACGACCGAGGCGCGCCAGGGCCGCACGCCGCTGTACTGCACCGGCCAGGCGGCGATGCTCGACATTCCCATCTTCCACGTGAACGGCGATGACGCCGAGGCGTGTGTGCACGTGATGCGCCTCGCCACGGAGTACCGGCAGAAGTTCCACTCCGACGTGGTCATCGACCTCATCTGCTACCGCAAGTACGGCCACAACGAAGGCGACGAGCCCGCGTTCACCCAGCCGAAGATGTACGAGCTGATCCGCGCCAAGAAGACCGGCCGGCAGATCTACGCCGAGGAGCTGGCCACCAAGGGCCGCGTCACGCCCGAGGCCGCGAAGGCGATTCTCGACGAGAGCATGCAGACGTTCGCGCGCCTGCACGCGGAGTCGAAGGCCGAGAGCAAGGTGAAAGACCCGAGCCACCTGCTCGGGGTGTGGAAGAAGTTCAACGGCGGCGCCGACAAAGACACCCCGCAGGCCGTCACCGGAGTCGATGAGGCGAAGCTGAAGGGCCTGCTGACCAAGCTGGCCACGCTGCCGAGCGGCTGGGTGGTTCACCCCAACATTCAGAAGAGCGTCATCGACAAGCGCCAGCGCATGCTCAAGGGCGAAGAGCTCATCGACTGGGGCGCGGGCGAGATGTTGGCCTACGCCACGCTGGTCACCGAGGGCGTGCGCATTCGCGTGACGGGGCAAGACACCGAGCGCGGCACCTTCGCCCATCGCCACGCGGTGCTCCACGACACCAAAACCGGCGCCGAGCTCTTCCCGCTGGGGACCATCGCCGAGGGCCAGGCGCCCGCCATGGTGGTGAACAGCCCGCTGAGCGAAATGGCCTGCATGGCCTTCGAGTTCGGCTACTCGCTCGACTACCCCGACGCGCTGGTGGCGTGGGAGGCCCAGTTCGGCGACTTCGCCAACAACGCGCAGGTGATGATCGACCAGTTCCTCGCCTCCACCGAAGACAAGTGGAAGCGCATGAGCGGGCTGACGCTGCTGCTGCCGCACGGGTACGAAGGCCAGGGCCCGGAGCACTCCAGCGCGCGCCTCGAGCGCTTCTTGGAGCTCGCCGCCGAAGACAACATTCAGGTCTGCTACCCGACGAACGCGGCGCAGGTGTTCCACCTCCTCCGGCGCCAAGCGGTGCGACCCATTCGCAAGCCGCTGGTGGTGATGACGCCGAAGAGCCTGCTGCGGCTGGCGGAGGCCGGCAGCCCCTGGAGCGACTTCACCCAAGGCCAGTTCAAGCGCGTCATTCCCGAGACGAATTCGGAGGTCGCGTTGAACAAGGTGACCCGGCTGCTGCTGTGCAGCGGCAAGGTGTACTTCGACCTGGTGAAGGCGCGCGACGCGAAGAAAGACTTCACCACCGCCATCGTGCGCGTGGAGCAGCTGTACCCGCTCCCGGAGCCCGAATTGCGCGAGATGCTCGGCTCGCTCAAAGCGCTGAAAGAAGTGTTCTGGGTGCAAGAGGAGCCGAAAAACGCCGGCGCCTGGCGCTACCTGCTGGAGCCGTTGCTGGCGCTCACCGGCGAGCTGAAGAAACAACCGACGCTGAAGTACGTGGGCCGCCCGGAGAGCGCGAGCCCCGCCACCGGATTCCCCTCCACGCACCAGTACGAGCAAAAGCTGCTCGTCGACGAAGCCCTTTCTCGAGGTAATTAAGCCCCATGTCCGTCGAAATCCGAGTTCCCACGCTGGGCGAGTCAATCACCGAAGCCGTCATCGGCAAGTGGCACAAGAAGGTCGGCGACACCGTCGCCACCGACGAGGCCATCGCCGTACTCGAGACCGACAAGGTCACCATCGACGTGCAGGCCCCGCAGAGCGGCACCATCGAGGCCATCGCGTTTACCGAGGGCGCGAAGGTGAAAATCGGTGACGTGCTGGGGTCCATCGCGGCCGGAGCGGGTGCGGTTGCCCCGAAGGCGACTGCCGCTCCTGTTGCTGCGGCGCCGACTGCACCAGCCCCTGCCCCCATTTCCATCAAGCCCGCCCCCGCCCCCGCGACGGGCAGCGGCCCTGCGCCGACTCCGGTCGCCCGCGCGATGGCGGCGGAGAAGGGCCTCGACCCGGCGTCGATTCAGGGCTCCGGCGTCAACGGCCGGGTGATGAAAGACGACGTGGCCCGCGCGTCGACCTCGGCGCCGGTCTCTGCGAAGCCGGCGGGCACGCCGCTGAACGAGCCGTCGGGCCCCCGCGCGGAAGAGCGCGTGGCGATGACGCCGCTGCGCAAGCGCGTCGCTGAGCGGCTGCTGCAGGCCCAGTCGACGGCGGCGATTCTCACCACGTTCAACGAAGTCGACATGAGCGCGGTGATGTCGGTGCGCAAGCAGTACAACGAGAAGTTCGAGAAGAAGCACGGCATCAAGCTGGGCTTCATGAGCTTCTTCGTGAAGGCCGCGCTCGAGGCGCTGAAGACGTTCCCCGCGGTGAATGCTTCCATCGACGGCCAAGACGTCGTCTTTCACCACTACTACGACGTCGGCGTGGCGGTGTCGGGCAGCCGCGGCCTGGTGGTGCCGGTGATTCGCGACGCCGACTCGAAGTCGATGGCCGAGCTCGAGAAGTACATCGCCGACCTCGGCGTGCGCGCGAAGGCCGACAAAATCAAGCTCGAGGAGCTGCAGGGCGGCACGTTCACCATCTCCAACGGCGGCATCTTCGGCTCGATGCTCTCGACGCCGATTCTGAACCCGCCGCAGACCGGCATCTTGGGCATGCACAACATCGTCGAGCGCCCGGTGGTGCGCGACGGGCAGATTGTGATTCG
>JAEUJT010000457.1 GCA_016793525.1 Archangium sp.
GACATCGACGCCCACCTCACCGTGCTCACCGCCTTGATGCTCGTGCTCAGCGCGCTGATCCCCCGAACCGACAAGCGCTGGTGGGCGCGGGTGCAGACCGCGGCGCTGCGGGTGATGCGCCTGGGCAGCCACCTTCAGGCCTGAGACTGGCTTGCCGTTCGACAAGCGCTGACTTACCTTTTGGAAAGCACAGCAGCACTTTCCAACCGAGGAGTCAGCCATGCAGACCACGTCGACCGCGGTGCCAGGCCCGAGACCGTGGCCGCTCATCGGCAACCTGCCGGGCGTGCGGAGTGCGGGCCTGCTGCAGTACTTCGAGCAGCAGTGGCACCGGTACGGCGACGCCTTTCGCGTGAAGCTCGGCCCGATGAAGGCGGTCGTGCTCGCGCACCCCGAGGCCATCAAACACGTGCTCGCCACGAAGAAGGAGAACTACATCAAGGCCGAGACCTACGACGGCGTGCGGCGGGTCATCGGCAACGGCATTCTCGCCCTCGAAGGTGAGGCGTGGAAGGCGCGTCGAGCCCTGGTGCAGCCGGCCTTTCACCGCAACGGCCTCGCCAAGCTCGCCGGCGCGATGGTGCGCAGCGGGAGCCAGTACTTCGACGAGCTGGCGAGGCGTGCCGGCACCGGCTGGTTCACCGCCGACGCCCACCGGGAGATGGTGACGCTGACGCTCGACGTGGTGGTGCGCGCGCTCTTCGGAGAGACCCTCGGCCCGGTGGCGAACGTCTCGTACGAGGCGCTCGGCGACGCCATGGAGCTCATCACCACCAGCGCCAACGGCATCGTCTTGCCGGAGTGGGTGCCGACGCCGGGCAACCGAAAGTTCCACCACACGATGAACGAGGTCGAGGGGGCCATCTACCGGGTCATCGAGGCCGGCCGCGCCAGCACCGGAGACGAGGGCACGCTCCTGTCGATGCTCCTGAGTAGCCGCGACGCCGACACCGGTCAGCCGCTGAGCGACCGCGACGTACGCGACGAGGTCTTCACCATGTTCGTCGCCGGCCACGAGACCACCGCGCTGACGCTGACGTGGTTCTTCACGCTGCTCGAAGGGCATGACGACGTGCTGGCGAAGATGCGCGCCGAGGTCGACGAGGTGCTTCAGGGCCGAGACCCCACGTTCGAAGACGTGCCGAAGCTGACCTCCGTGCGGCAGGTGGTCGACGAGACGCTGCGACTCAAGGGCCCGGTGGCGATGAACGCGCGCACCGCCGTCGACGACGACGTGGTGATGGGCTTCGAGCTCTCGAAGGGCGACGTGGTGATGCCGTTCTTTTGGGGCGCACACCGCCACCGCGACTTCTGGAGCGACCCCGAGCGCTTCGACCCGACGCGCTTCACTCCGGAGCAGAACAAGGCGCGTCACCCGTGGGCGTACATCCCCTTCTCCGCTGGGCAGCGCATGTGCATCGGCAACACGTTTTCGCTCGTCGAGTCGGTGCTGTTGCTGGCGATGCTGCTTCGCCGCTTCGACGTCGAGGTGCCACCTGGGCAACACGTCGAGCCGGTGGTGATGGCCACGGTGCGCCCGTCGAAGGCGGTTCAGGTTCGGTTTCGCGTGCGGTGATTCACCGTGGTACGCGTCGAGCGTGACGTCGCAGCTGGCGAAGGTGCGCCTGGTCGGCCTGATCGTCTGGGTCGTGGGCGTGCAGGTATCTGAAGGCGTCGCCACCGTCGGCATGGCCCTCACCGCGCTGACGTTGCTGCCGCTGCTCCGACCGGTCGATGCGCGCGCGTGGTGGCCCGTGTGGGCGTGGCTCGGGTGGTGCCTGCTCGGGCCGTGGCTCGTCGGAGGGCAGCCTCCGTCGGGGGCCGGCGTGGCGCGGACCTTCGACTGGCTGATGGTGCCGCTGCTGGCCGTCGGGCTGTCGGGCACACCCGGGCTGCGCGCGGTGCTGTACGCGACCGGAGCGACGTTGGCCGTGTCGTCCGTCGTCGCCGGGCTGCAGCACGTCGGCGCGTGGCCGAGCCTCGAAACCTTCAGCGCGCTGGAGTGGCT
>JAEUJT010000502.1 GCA_016793525.1 Archangium sp.
GGTGAATGAGAATACGGGTGCCGTTCGCCACCGCTACGCAGTCTTCGAGCCCGTCTCCGTTGGTGTCGAGAAACACCGGGGGCCCACCGCCGCCGTTGGAGATGCCGTCGTACACGTCGGGCGCGCGAAAGTGCCCCGCACCGTCTCCCAACATGACGTTCCACCGGCCGACGCCCATCACCGTCAGGTCGAGGTGGCGATCGTCGTTGAGATCTCTCAGCGCCAGCGTGTTGCCCCAGTTTGCCAGCAGGCCGCTCGCCTCTGACAGGTTTCGGGCCGTGAAGCCGCCGCGCCCGTTGCCTCGGTAGAGCGTGGTGCGCGGAGGGTTGTCGGTGTTCACCACGACGTCGAGGTGCCCATCTTCGTCGACGTCTCCGGCCACCAGCGAGGTGGCGAAGGTGCCCGCGGTGCGGTTCGCGGCCTCACCTGGCACGTCGACCGCTTGGAGGAAGGTACCGTCGCCCTTGCCGCGCAGGAGCGTCAACCCGCCCGCCGGATCGAAGTGGGTCACCACGAGATCGAGGTGGCCGTCTTCGTTGAAGTCGCCGCGGTCGAGCGACAGCGGCCGCTTGAGGGTGTCGACCAGCACCGGCGCGGCGAGGCCTCCGTCGCCGTCGTTGGCGTAGATCTGCAGCTGCTTGGGGTTGACCAAGAGCAGCACCACCTCTGGGCGCTGGTCGGAGTTGAGATCGACGAGGTGAACGCGCCGCGCCTCCGACGAGGCCACCAGCACCTGGCTCGAGCGCAACGTGCCGTCGCCGCCCCCGAGCCACGCCGTCACCTCCGACCCGGCGAGCTGCACCACGTCGGCGGCGCCGTCTCCGTTCAGATCTCCCGTCTGGAGATCGCCCACCGCCGCGGCGCCAGCGTCGGTGGTCGTCAGCAGCTGCGCGTCGGCGAAGTCAGGCGCCTGCCCCTGCGCCAGCACCTGGAGCACGCCACCGTTCGCGGCGAACACCAGGTCGCTCCGGCCGTCACCGGTGAAGTCGGCGGTGGCCACCAGGCTCGCCAGCGCGAGCGGCGCCTGCACTTCCCCGTAGCGGGAGTCGACCCCCGCGTCGAAGGCCCCGGTCCCCGTGCCGGCATTGACGCGCAGCACCGGCGCGCCGGTCGCGGTGATGCCGAGGGCGGCCACGTCGAGCCGGCCATCGCCGTTGAAGTCGCCCAGCGCCACGCGGCGCGCCTGCCGGCCCAACGTCTCCGGTCCGTTGTCGACCACCGCGGCGTTGCCGACGACGTCGAGCAGGCGAACGACCCCGTCGGCGGAGATGATGTCGGCGCGGCCGTCGCCGTCGAAGTCGCCCACGTCGAGATCATTGGCGCTGCCCAGCCCGGAGACGCCACCGCGGGTGAAGCGGCCGTTTCCCTGGCTGAGCAACACCTCGAACTCGCCGGGGTTGTAGCAGGCCACCGCCACGTCGAGCCGAGCGTCGCCGTTGAACCGCCCGACCGCCAACGACGCGGGGCTGGCGCAGGTCTCGAGCGTCGCGCCGGGAGCGAAGCGGCCCTCCCCCAGCCCAGCGAGGAGCGTGACGAACCGCGCGCCGCTCGTCAGCAGCACGTCACTTTTGCCGTCGCCCGTCACGTCGCCGGTCACCAAGCCGCGGCCGACGAGGCCCCCCGCGGGGCTCACGCCGGTCAGCTCGATGGGCGGCCCGGTCAGCCCTGAGCGCGAGCCCTGGAACACCGACAACGTCGCGCCGGTCGCGGAGAAGGTCACCACGTCGGGCGCGCCGTCGCCGGTCACGTCGTCGACCGCGAGGGCGGTGGCGTTGGCGACGGTGGAGAGCAGCACCGGCCGGTAGAAGCGGAGGTCGCCGAGGTTGTACGAGATGGCGAGCGTCGATTCGGGGTCGCCGCGCGACAGAAACGCCAAGTCGTCATACCCGTCGGCGTTGAAGTCGGCCGCCACCAGCCCGGTCAGCCGCAGGGTGTCTCCGGCCGACACGCTGCCGACGCGGCGAAAGGTCAGATCGCCCGCCCCCTTGAGCAGCACCACCTCTTGTTGATCCGCCACCGCCAGATCGAGCAGCCCGTCGGCGTCGAGGTCGATCGTCACCACCGTCGTGCCGTTGCCGAGGCCGGTCAGCTTGGTCGAGTATTTCCCCGAGGGGCGCTTCGGCGCATCGGGCTCGTCTTCGAAGGGGCCATCGACGGGTTGGCAGAACGACGCGCGGCAGACGAAGCCGTCGGCGCAGTCTTCGGTGCGGGCGCACACATATTTTCGATCGCGAGCTGAGATCGTCGGCCCGAAACACGAGGGCGCCGCGACCGCGATCGCGAGAACGACACCAAGACCGAGCCGGCCGCGAGGGGAGAGCACCTGTGGTGATGTAGCGCATCAGACCGCATACGCGCTCGTCAACGAGGGGTATGCTCACTGCCCGCGCTCCATGGCCTTTCGACACGTCGCCGTCACCGTCGTCATCGCGTTGATCGACTTGGCGTGCACCGGCACGTTCGACGACTCGCGCGCGCGGCGCTTCGCCTGCAAGTCGGCCGATGACTGCAACCCCGGCTTCGTGTGCCAGCTGGGCACGTGTGTCTCGAGCGACGAGGTGGTGCCCGATGCGGGTGAGATCATTCCCACCGCGGCCGACGGTGGCATGCCGTGTTCGGGCTGCCGCGCGTCGAGTGGGCGCTGCGTCGTGGCGCCCACGCCGGCCGAATGCGGGAGCGGTGGCTCGGCCTGTGTCGCGTGCCCCGGAGACCAGGTCTGCCTCGTCGGGCGCTGCACCGTGAGCGACGGAGGGCGCCTCTGGGTCGACGCCGGCGTGGTCGATGCCGGAGCGCCAGACGCGGGCACCGAAGAGATCGACGCGGGGCCGCCTTTCGGCGCGGGGTTCGGCGTGCCCTTCGACGGAGGCCCCGTGGCCATGGGCTGCGCCGCGAGCGGGTGGTGTTGGGTCAACCCGGCGCCGTTCCCCTTCTCAGAATGCACCCCGGTGGCCACCAGCGCAGACGGCGGTTACGCGCTGTTGCAGGGGCGCCTGTTCCGCGTGGGCGCCGACGGGGTGGCGCCGGTCGAGCTGGGCGACGCGGGGCCCTTCCTCGGGGCCATGGCGCTCGGCACCGAGCTGCTGCTCACCACCGACGACGGAACGGCGTTTCATTTCCGCGAGGGGCACCCGCTGGCCGTCCTCCCGGCGCCGCCGATCAACGGCCTGCAGTTCGCCGCGTCGGGCTCCGGCGAGCTCTGGGCATCTGACGCCGACCACTCGCTGGCCCGCTTCGATGCCACCTCGCAGACCTGGACCATCGTGCCGCTCCCCATGGGCGGGTACACGGTGAGCAGCATGCTGCCCACCGGCGGCGGTGTGGGGTACTTCGTGTTGACCAGCCCCGTCACCCCGGCGCAGCTGATCTTCTTCTACGACGGTGGCAACTGGGTGTCCCTCACCAGCGCCGGGCAATGTCTGGCCGGAACGCGCGCCGACGACGTGCTGATGAGCACCACCACCGAGATCGTCAGGCTCACGCCCACCGGGGCGGTCTCGCTGACGCCGCCCATGGTGGCCTCGAACCGCTGCGTGGTGCACAGCGCGGGCGACGCGGTGTATGCCTCGACAGGCCGCGTCCTCGAGGTGAACGACGGAGGCGTCTGGCGGGCGGTCTACACGGCGCCCAGCACCGCCATCAGCGGCCTGTCGATGAACGGTGACGGCGGGCTGATGTGCGGCCCGAATTGGCTCTCCGGCGCGACCGACGGCACGTGGTCGAACCGCTTGCGCGCATCGCCAGTCGAGTTCGAGCGCGGGCGTGCCTCGGCGGTCTCGGTGCGAGACGACGGCTCGGCGTACCTGTTCTTTCAGCAGCGAACCTGGCACGTCGACGGCGGCGCCGGCAGCCAGATCTCGGCCCTGGCCACGCAGCGGCTGTACGTCGACCTCCCGGGCGGCGGCGCGCTGACCCGCAGCGGCATGAACGACTTCTTCCAGTTCGACGGCGCGACGTTGACCGGCCCCATGCCGGTGACGATGGCCGCGGAGTCGGTGTCGGTGCTGGCCATGTCGGTCGAAAATGACTCGAGCGCGTGGGCCGTCGGCCGGCCGGCGTTCAGCCTTGCCAGCCTCGTGCTTCACTGGGACGGAGGCACCTGGGACTCAGTGGAGCACCCGGCGGCCAACGAGGCGCTCCAAGCGCTGGCAAGCACGCCGGAGGCCACCTGGCTCGGGGTGAGCGATCGGCTCTACCTCTGGGAGAACGGCGGGTGGACAGATGCCGGCGTCGGAGACCCCGGCGCGCGAATCACCTGGCTGGGCGCGGTGTCGCCGAGCCGCGTCTTGGTGTCGACGGGCGCGCGCATTCGGGGCTGGCAGCGCGACGCGGGCTGGGTGACCGAGCTCGACGCGCCGGTCTACGCAGTGGCGAGCGACCCGGCGACTGGCACCGCGGTGGCCGTGTCTTCGAACCAACCGGGCACCGTCTACGTGCGCGACATGGCGGGCGTGTGGCAGCGCGAGGCGCTCCCCGGAGCCCAACTCGTCAACCAGAACACCAAGGCCGGCATTCGCGGCGCCCACGTCTGGCTCGCGGGCGACGACACCACCGTGCTGGAACGACGGTGAGCTGGAACGACGGTGAGCGGGAACGACTGTGAGCTGGAACGACGGTGAGCTGGAACGCCGGTGAGCTGGAACGTCGGGTGAGGCTGGAACGAGGGTGAGGCCGGAACGAGGGTGAGGCCGTGGTGGCGGTCGGCGGGGTGAGCGAGTAGAGGTCGAGCGATGCGGCTCAAGCAGCGGCCCGAAGACTTCTCCGTCAAAGAATCGTTCCGCTACGACGAGGTGCCCGACGGGAAGTTCCGCGTGTACCTGATGGACAAGCAGAAGATCTCGACCTTCGACGCCGTCACGCGCATCTCCGACGCGTTCGGGCTCAAGCCAGGGGCGATTTCGTACTGCGGCTTGAAAGACAAACAGGGCCGCACCGAGCAGCTGATCGCCGTCGATGGCCACGACGTCGACATGCAAGAAGACATGCTGCGCCTGAAGTACCTGGGCCGCACCGACCGGGCGCTGAGCGCCGCCAACATCACGTCGAACCGCTTCGCCGTCACCGTTCGCCACGTGCGCCGCGACGAGCTGCAGCCGCT
>JAEUJT010000510.1 GCA_016793525.1 Archangium sp.
ACACCGCCGACGTGGCGTTGGTGTACCGCAGGCGTACCCCGACCTTGTGTTTCCCCGGTGGCACCTCGCCGCTGAAGATCACCACCGGCTCGTCGCCCTGGAGCGCCGCGAGCGCGGGGGCCTTCACCGGGGCGTCGTCGATTTCGAAGCTCGCCTCCTCGAGGCGGTAGTTCGGCTCGTCGGGCGCGACGAAGTCGAGGCGCACCCGGCTGGGCTGGGTGCCGCCGGTGAGGCGCTCGAGCTCGCGTTCGAGCTCCTCCCTCGCCCGCCGCTGCGCGGCGTCTTCCGCGAAGGCGACGCCCGCCAACAGGAGGCCAACCACCCACCAGCGCTGTCTCGCTTCCCCCGACCCAAGCATGCGACCGACCCTACCCCGGCTCCGCGACCCGCGCGCCAAAGAGCCGGTTCACGGCCTCGAGCAGCTCATCGGTGATCTGCACCTTGAGCTCGGTATTGCCGATGAGCGCCTCGGCCTCTCCCGGGAGGTGGAGCGCGACGGCGATGGGCGTGGCGCCCGCGAACTTCTTCGCGATGTCTTTCAGCTTGGCGAGCTTCTCCTCGGTCGCCATGTCGACGTGGAGGCGCAGCTCGAGGCGCTTCACCCGCTTCTCGCGCACCTCTTTGAGCGACTGAATGTCGTCGCAGATCAGCTCGGCGACCGGGTTCTCTTCGTCGCGGTTGTTCACCTGCACGGTGCCGGTGACGAGGATCGGCTCGTCGCCCTTGAGCAACGTCTCCCACTGCTCGAAGCCCGGCTTGGGGCCCGCCTTGCTCCACTTGCCGTCTTTGCCCATCACCGAGCGGGTGCCGTCTTTCCCGGGGAAGCAGACGAGCTCGACCGAGCCAGACAGATCTTCGATCGTCACCCAGGCCATGCGCTTGCCGGTCTTGGTGGGGCGCTCGCGCATCGCGGCGACGATGCCGGCGACGGTGATCTTGTCTTCCCTCCGCGCGCGCTGCACCGAGACCACCGGCTTGGCGTAGCGGCGGAGCTCCTTCTGGTACGCGTCGAGCGGGTGGCCGGAGACGTAAAACCCGATCGCCTCCTTCTCGAACGAGAGCCGCTCCTTTTCGCTCCACTCCTCGGCGGCGACGTAATCGCTGCTGGTGGCCGACGCAGAGGCCCCTCCACCTCCACCACCGCTGAGCAGGTCGAACATGCTCGATTGCCCCGAGATCTTGTCGCGCTGGGTGGCGGCACCGCGCTCGAGAGCACGATCGATGGTGTCGAACAGCTGCCTGCGCGGTCTCTTCTCGAAGTCGAACGCGCCGGCCTTCACCAGCGCCTCGAGCACCTTGCGATTGACCTTCCGCGAATCCACCCGCTCGCTGAAGTCGAACAGTGACTTGAACGGGCCGGCCTTGCGGCTCTCGACGATGGCGTCGATGGCCGAGTCGCCGACGCCCTTGATCGCGCCGAGCCCGAAGCGAATTTTTCCCTCGACCGCGCCGAAGGCCATGCCCGACACGTTGACGTCGGGGGGCAACACGTCGATGCCGCCCTCGCGCGCCTCGGCGATGTGGGCGACGACCTTGTCGGTGTTGTCTTTCTCCGAGGTGAGGAGCGCGGCCATGAACTCCACTGGGTGGTGGGCCTTGAGCCACGCGGTGTGCACGGTGATCAACCCGTACGCGGCGGAGTGCGACTTGTTGAAGCCGTACTGCGCGAACTTCTCCATCAAGTCGAAGACGCCGCTGGCGAGCTTCTCGTCGATGCTCTTTTTCTTGGCGCCCTCGAGGAACAAGGCGCGCTGCTTCGCCATCTCCTCGGCCTTCTTCTTGCCCATGGCGCGGCGCAAGATGTCTGCGCCGCCGAGCGAGTAGCCGCCCAGCACCTGGGCGATCTGCATCACCTGCTCTTGGTAGACGATGACGCCGTAGGTGTCTTTGAGCACCGGCTCCAACGTCGGGTGCGGGTACGTCACCTTGTCGCGGCCGTGTTTTCGGTCGATGTACACGTCGACCATGGTGCGGCCGTCGTCGAGCTTCTGATCGAGCGGACCGGGGCGGTAGAGCGCGCCGGCGGCGATCACGTCTTCGAACGTCGACGGCTTCATCTTCATCACCATTTCGGTGAAGCCGCTCGACTCCATCTGGAACACGCCGGCGGTGTCACCGGAGCTGATCAGTTGGTACGTCTGCACGTCGCCGAGGGGAATGTCGTCACGATTGAGCTGCTTGTCGGCGGGCAACTTGCGGTTGATGAGATCGATGGCGTTCTGAATGACGGTGAGCGTCTTCAGCCCGAGAAAGTCGAACTTCACCAGGCCCGCTGCCTCCACCTCGTCTTTCGCGAACTGGGTGACGAGCACGGTCTCGCCCGACGGCTGGTAGACGGGCACGAACTCCCACAGCGGCTTGTCGGCGATGACGACACCGGCGGCGTGCATGCCGGCCTGGCGGTTGAGGCCCTCGAGCGCCATGGCGACCTCGAGCACGTCTTTGGTGGTGATCGTCTTGCCCTCGATCTCCGTCATCGTCTGTGGCGTGTCGTACATCTCCTTGAGGCGCGGCTCGCCGGCGAGGCCCTTCTCTTCATCGCCGAAGATGGCCTGCTTCAGGGTGATGCCGAGGATCTCGGGTACGAGCTTCGCGAGGCGATCGCCCTCTGAAAACGGCAGGCCGTACACGCGGCACACGTCGCGGAGCACGCTCTTCGCCTTGAGCTGACCGAAGGTGATGATCTGCCCGACGTTGTGCTCGCCGTATTTGCCCTGCACGTAGTGAATGACCTCGTCGCGCCGGTCTTGGCAAAAGTCGACGTCGAAGTCGGGCATCGACACGCGTTCGGGGTTCAGGAAGCGCTCGAACAGCAGGTTGTACGGAATCGGGTCGAGGTCGGTGATGCGCAGCGAATACGCCACGATGCTGCCGGCGCCGGAGCCTCGGCCCGGCCCCACGGGGATGCCGTGCTGCTTCGCCCAGTTGATGAAGTCTTGAACGATGAGGAAGTAGCCGGAGAACCCCATCGACTGAATGACCGAGACCTCCATCGCTAAGCGCGCTTTGTATTGATCTTGGTCGACCTTGTAGGGCAGCTCCTTGAAGCGCTCCTCCAGGCCCTTCATCGACAGCTCGAGCAGGAACGTGTCGGGGGTGTGGCCGCTGGGCACGTTGAAGCTGGGGAGCATCGGCTTGCGCAGCAGTTGCAGCTCCTCGACCATGTCGGAGATGCGCATGGTGTTGTCGACGGCGTCGGGCACGTCAGAGAAGTAAGCGCGCATCTCTTCTGGGCTCGAGACGTAGAGCTTGTCGGTGCTGTGCTTCATGCGCTTGGTATCGGCGAGCGTCTTGCCCGAGGCGATGCACATCAACAGCTCGTGGGCGCGCGCGTCTTCACGCTTGATGTAGTGCGCGTCGGCGGTGGCCACGAGGGGAATGTCCATGTCCCTCGAGAGTTGCTTGAGGTTGGCGTTGGCCTTGTCTTGCTCCTCCATGCCGTTCCACTGCACCTCGAGGAAGAAGTGGCCGGGCTCGAAGATGTCTTTGTATTGCTGGGCGGCGCGGCGCGCGTGATCCATGTCGCCGCGGAAGGCGGCGCTCGTCACCTCTCCGCCGAGGCACGCGGTGAGCGCGATGACACCTTTGGAATGCTCCTTGAGCACCTTCTTGTCGATGCGCGGGTGGTAATAAAACCCGTGCATGTACCCGGTCGACGAGAGGTACCGCAGGTTGGCGTAGCCCTCTTGGTTCTTGGCGAGGAGGATCAGGTGGTTCGCGACCTTCTCCGTGCGGTCCTCCCGGCCTTTTTCTCCGGCGACGTAGGCCTCGAGCCCGATGATCGGCTTGATGCCCGCGTCTTTCGCCTTCTTGAAGAAGTCGATGGCCCCGAACATGTTGCCGTGATCGGTCACTGCCACCGACGACATGCCCTTGGCCTTGACCGTCTTGATCAGGTCCTTCATGCGAATCGCGCCGTCGAGCAACGAGTACAGCGTGTGCAAGTGCAGGTGCGTGAAAGACATGCCGATTGATCTAGTGGAAAGAGCCCTCCGCGTCTCGCGGCGACGGGGCTATGGCGGGTCGAGCGGGCCGACGCAGGGGCCTGTTCCC
>JAEUJT010000511.1 GCA_016793525.1 Archangium sp.
GGGCGCATGTTCCGCGACGAGCAACGCGGCGGGCCCTTCAAGACGTGGGTGCACACCCACCGCATGGAGGACCTGGGCGGAGGGCAGAGCGCGCTCGTCGACGACGTCGAATACGAGCTGCCGTTGGGCGCGCTTGGTGACGTCTTCGGCGGAGGGTTCGCGCGAGGGAAGCTCGACGCCACGTTCGACTACCGGCACGCGGTGACCCGGCTCGACCTCGAGCGCCATGCGCGCTTCGCCGGCCAGCCGCGGCTCACGGTCGCCATCACCGGTGCGTCGGGCTTGGTGGGCACGGCGCTGAGTGCGTTCCTCTCCACCGGCGGCCACACCGTGCGCGCGGTGAAGCGGGTGGGTGATGGCTTTGAAACGTCTGCGCTCGAGGGGGCCGATGCGATCGTCCACCTCGCGGGGGCGGGCATCGCCGACGAGCGGTGGACACCGGCACGCAAGCAGCTGCTCCACGAGAGCCGCGGGCCGATGACGCGCCGGTTGATCGCCTCGCTCCGCACGCTGAAGCAGCCGCCGAAGACGTTCATCAGCGGCTCGGCGACCGGGTTCTACGGCGACCGCGGCGACGAGGTGCTGACGGAGGATTCCGCGCCGGGGCCGGTGGGTGACGACGGCGACCGATTTTTGTCTCGGGTGGTCATCGATTGGGAGTCGGCGGTGCAGGATGCGAGCGCGCTCGGCCTGCGCGAGGTTCGGCTCCGCACGGGCATGGTGATCTCCGCGCGGGGTGGCGCGCTGGCCAAGATGTTGCCCCCATTCCGCGCCGGTGTCGGAGGCCCGGTTGCCACGGGGCGTCAGTGGACCAGCTGGATCTCCATTGAAGACGTGCTCGGCGTCGTGCTGCATGCGCTGTACACGCCGTCGCTCCATGGAGCCGTCAACGTCGTGGCACCCACGCCGGTGACGAACGCTGACCTCACGCGCTCCCTGGGGCACGTCCTTCGGCGCCCAGCAGTGGCACCGGTGCCGGTGGTGGCGCTCAGGGTTCTTTACGGAGAGCTCGCCGAGACCCTCGCTGGAGGCCAGCGCGTTCGCCCCGCAACGCTCGAGGCCAGCGGTTTTTCGTTCGTGCACCCCACGTTCGAACAGGCGCTCCGCTTCACGTTGGGTCGTACGGCGTAAGCCGCTCTCGGTTGGTTGTCGTCACGATCGGTCGCCGCGACGATCGGGCGTCTGCTCGGTCGAGCCGTGCAGCGCCGCACCTCACGTTCAGACGTTCAGCCGCTGCCCGACAGGACGTCGCGGTGCTTCACCTTGCAAATCGGTGGCAGTGGGGCGTGGGGAGCGGCGGCTTTTGCGTACGTGTTCCGCCTCCCATCGGTCGGAGCGTTCGGTCGGCGTCGATGCCTGTGACGCGCACGCGCGAGCGCACCGCTTCACCCCGGGTGGCTACGGGCAGCCGGCGTCGGCCTGGCGGCTGGTGGGAACTGGGCTCAGCACGGCAAGGCCCGGAACGTAGTTGCAACCCGTTTGCGTATTGATGCGAATTCGGCCGAGGCCACCGCCGCCGCCACCGCCCGCGCTGCCGCCATTTTCGCCCGCGGTGGCGTCGCTGGTCACGGTGGCGCCGTTGCCCCCACGCCCTCCGAGCACCGCGGCGTTGTTGCCGCCCTGCGCCGGAGTCGCCGAGTCGATCGCGCCCCCTGTTCCGTTCGCGCCCGTTTGGCCCGTGCCGCCACCTTCGCCCGCGCCGCCGCCGTTCGCGGTCAGCTGCGCCGAAGAGACGAGGAGCAGGTTGCGCGCCTCGAGCAGCAAGGCGCCGCCGCTGCCTCCGCCGTTCCCTCCGGCCCCCTTGATCGCTCCGGCCCCGCCGATGCCACCGCGCCCAGGCGCGGAGATGGCCCCGTTGATGGTGAGTTGGCCTCCGACGGTGAGCTGCAGCGCACCGCCCCCCGCCGCCTCGACAGCCATCGACTCGCCACCGCGCCCGCCCGAACACCCTCCGCGGAGGGGCGACAGCAACGGCTCCCCATTCACCGCGCCGCCCGAGCCACGGCTCGCTGGGTCGATGGTCAGATCGGCACCCACGCCCCCCGCGGCTCCAGCGCTGCCAAACCCCGCGCCGCCTGCCCCGCCATTGCCGAGCGTCGACGGAGTGCCATTTGCGCCCGCGCCTGCGGCACAGGTCCGGCTGCCAGACTCGGCGACGATGCGGCCGAGCACCACCGCGTCGCCCTCAACCGCCACGATGGCCGGCCGGCTGCCGATGAAGCGCAGGGTCGAGCCACCGTTGATGGTGAGCGCGGTGAAGGAGAAGGCCATCGCCTCGCGTTCGCCCGGCTGTGTCACCAGGGCGCTGTTGACCATCGGCTGATCCACGCACCAGTTGGAGATCGCTGGGGGCTGGGTGCTGGTGTCGATGACGGTGTCTCCGCAGCCGAGCGTCACCGCGCCCTCGGGGAGCGTCGGCAGCTGCGTCTCGGTGAAGTTGCTCGGCGTGTACGGCCACGGGGGAATGCAGCCACCGGTGCCGTTGCACATGCCCGCGTCGCCGCACTGCGTGCCTGCGGTGAACGGCGTGTAGAGGCAGCCGCCGTCGGCGGTGCACGAGCCGGAGAACGTGCCGCACGCCCGAGGTTGGCAGATGACCAACGTGCCGGCGCAGGCGCCCGCAGAGTCGCAGCGGTCATTCACCGTGCAGGTGTTCTGGTCGCTGCAGCTCGCGTTGTCGGTCACTGCATAGCTGCAGCCTCCGTCGCCGCCGCAGGTCCCCGTCGGGGCGAAGCACTGCGCCGCGGGAGGTGTGGTGCAGGTCTTCGCCGTGCCGGTGCACGCACCCTGCGCCGAGCACAGATCGCTCACCGTGCACGGGTCGCTGTCGTCGCACACGATGTTGGGCCGCGGCGTGTACACGCAGGTGCCGCCGTCAGACTGGCAGGCGCCGACCGGCTCGAAGCACACGCCGGGCGCGGCGAGGCACTCCACGGTCGGCCCACCCACGCACGACCCCGCGCTGCACACAGGCGAGATGAGGCACGCGTCGCTCGACTGGCACGCCTTGCCCTCACACGTCGAGTCAGCACAGTCGGTGGCGCCGTTCGCATCGTCGTCGAGGCCGTTGGTGCACTGCTCTGGCGGAGGCCCCGAGCGCCGCATGTGCAAGCGCACCGCCGCGTTCTTCACGCCGGCGATGAAGCGCACGGGCGCGTTGTCGGAGACCTCGGGCGGGTCGGTCACCGACAGGCACGCCTCGTCGTGGAAGCCGACGGCTTGGAGGTTGATGCTCTCGGGGAAGTCGCCGCGCGCGATGGCCACGGTCACCGACTGGCGGCCCTCGAGGGCGATGGCCTTGGTGCGGCGCTCCGTCGCGTCGATGCGCGCCACCACCTGCACGCAGCGCGAGGTGAGGCCGGTCTCGAGCTCGACGGTGATCAGCAGCCCGCTGTCGGTCGCACCCGGTCGGCAGGCGCACAGCGCGGTCAGGGCGAGGGGCGCCCACCGGTTCACGGCGCGGCCTCCGGCAGGGGCGCGACGTCGAGGCCTTCACCGAAGCCGAGCACGGTGAAGGGCGCCGGCTTCTCCTTGAGCGCGAGCTGGAGCGCGTCGATCGGCTCTGTCTCTCCGTCATCGGCCATCTGGAAGGTGCCGAAGTGCACCGGCACCGACATGCCCGCGCGGAGGTCGAGCGCCGCGTCGACCGCGTCACTCGGCGACATGTGCACCGGCGACATGAACCACTCCGGCTTGTAGGCGCCGATGGGCAGCACCGCGAGACGGAAGGGCCCGAGCCGATCGCCAATGGCCTTGAAGTGCGGCCCGTAGCCAGTGTCGCCGCCGAAGAAGGTGCGGCCTCCCGCGCCGGTGATCACCCACCCCGACCAGAGCGTGCCGTCTTCGTCGGTGAGCCCCCGGTTCGAGAAGTGCTGCACTGGCGCGCTGCCGATGGTGATGGCGCCGAGCGGCCGCTCTTCCCACCAGTCGAGCTCAGTGACGTTGTCGAGCCCGCGCGACGCGAGAAACGCCTTGTTCCCCAACCCGACGAAGATCTGCACCTTGGGCCAGGTCTTGGTCAGCCTGCGGAGCGTCGCCAGGTCGAGGTGGTCGTAGTGGTTGTGGCTGATCACCACCGCGTCAATGCGAGGGAGATCGTCGAAGCGAATGCCCGGCGGTCGAACCCGCTTCGGCCCCGCGAACTCGAACGGGCTGGCGCGCTCCGAGAAGATCGGGTCGGTCAACACGTTTACACCGTCGAGTTGAATGAGCGCGGTCGCGTGGTTGATGAAGGTGACGCGCAGACCGCCAGTGGGCACCGCGTTGGGCGGTCGGGGGCCGGGTGGCTCGTCGTGGTACGGGCGCCAGACGCCGGGCACGCGCGAGGTCTGCCAACGGATCAGGGCTGAGAAGCCGTCGAGGTCGAAGCCGCCGAGCTTCTTCTTCCCGTTCGGGGTTGAGAAGCGATCGCCGTTGAAGTGATCGGTCGTCGGGCCGCTCCAGCGCGCGCCTGACAGCGCACAGCCAACCGCGGCGCCCGACGAGGCGAGGCCGACCATGAAAAAGAAAAACGAGATCGCGATGCGACGGGCCCTGCGCATGGGGCGAGCCTTACCTCACTTGGGCACGGGCGCCACCCGCGCCAGCACCACGTCCAGGGAGGTGCCCATCAGCCGCAGCCGCTTGCGCCGACCGGTCGCTCCGTCGAGCAACGTCACCGCGCTCCGCTTCAGCTGCAGCGTGTCGGCGAGAAAGGCGACCAGCGCGTCGTTCGCTTCGCCGTCGACCGGCGGCGCAGCGAGGGCGATCTTCAGCCTCCCGTCGTGCAGGCCCAGCACTTTGGTTCGCGACGCGCGCGGCTGCACCAGCACCAGCACCTCCACGCCGCCCTCGACCGCTTTGGCGAAGTCGAGGTCAGGCATCGCGCCCGACGGCGGCCGCCATGGAGGCGAGGCCCGTCTCACGGAGCTTCTGCGCGAGCCCCGTCGCCACGCGCCGAGGGAGACCCGGGCCGCCGTAGATGAAGCCGGTGTAGAGCTGCACGAGGGAGGCCCCGGCGGAGATCTTCTCCCACGCGTCGGAAGCATCGAACACGCCGCCGACTCCGATCATCGGCAGCGCGCCTTCACTGCGCCTGAACGCGCGCCGGAGCACCTCGGTCGAGCGCGCACGCAGCGGCTTGCCCGAGAAACCACCGGCTTCTGCGCAGAGCGGGTGCTCCACCGGGCGGGTGATGGTGGTGTTGGTGCAGATCAACCCGTCGATGCCGCAGCCGCGCGCCACATCGACCACCGCATCGATCGCCTCGTCGCCGAGATCTGGCGCGATCTTCAAGAACAGCGGCTTCGCGGTCAGCACCGCCCGCACCGCGCGGAGCAGGCGCTCCAGGGCCTCGGGCTCTTGCAGCTGCCGCAAGCCCGGCGTGTTCGGAGAGCTCAGGTTCACCACCACGTAGTCGCCGAGCGGCCCCAGCGTCTGCGCGCACGCCACGTAGTCGTCGACCGCGCGCTCCAGCGGCGTGTCTTTGTTCTTGCCGATGTTCACGCCCACCGGCCCCGGGCGGAACGAGGTGGCGCGGAGCCGCTCGGCGATCACCGTCATCCCGTGGTTATTGAAGCCGAGTCGATTGATAAGCGCCTGATGCTCGGGGATTCGGAACATGCGCGGCTTCGGGTTGCCAGGCTGAGGGCGCGGGGTGACGGTGCCAATCTCAACGAAGCCAAAGCCGAGCCCGAACAACCCCGCGATCGCCTCAGCGTTCTTGTCGAGCCCCGCCGCGAGCCCGACCGGAGAGGGGAAGGTGAGCCCCGCGACGCGCGTCTCCAGCAGCGGGTCCGCGGCCGGCCGAAGCGATGCCGCCAATGGCCCCAACGCCCGCAGCGCGCCGATACCCAGGTGGTGGGCGCGCTCGGCGTCGAGCTGAAAGAGCGCCGCGCGGGCCAGCCCGTACACGGCTCAGCCTCGGGGAATGAAGGAGTACTC
>JAEUJT010000512.1 GCA_016793525.1 Archangium sp.
ATGTACCCCGACGCGGGGAGCATCTGGTTCGACGGCCGCGACGTCACCACGCTCGACGAGCGAGCGCTGCGCACCGTGCGCAAAAAAGTGGCGATGGTGTTTCAGGGCGCGGCGTTGTTCGACTCGCTTTCGGTGGCCGAAAACATCGCCTACCCCCTCAAAGAGAACATGCCCGAGCTCACGCCCGAGGAGATCGCCGCCCGGGTGGCGAAGAACCTCGAGATGGTGAACCTGCCCGGCATCGAGGCCCTGCGGCCGTCTGATCTCTCCGGCGGTATGCGCAAGCGCGTGGGCCTGGCGCGGGCCATCGCCATCGAGCCCGAGGTCATTCTCTTCGACGAGCCGACCACCGGCCTCGACCCGATCAGCACGCGGATCATCGACGAGTTGATTCTCTCGATGAAGAAGAAGCTCGGCTCGACGCAGATCGTCGTCACCCACGACATGGACAGCGCGTTTCGGGTGTCAGATCGAATCGCCATGTTGTCGCGCCGTGGCATCGTGGAGCAGGGCACAGTGGCGCACATGAAGGCTTCGACTCACCCCGATGTACGCGCTTTTTTCGACGCGAGGCTCTAGGCCATGGCGAACCCAGTCAACCCGGCAGAACGAGAGCGGCGCATCGTCGTCCGCGCGGGGCTCTTCGTCACCATCGGGCTGGCGCTCGGGGCGATCGTGGTCTTCGTCATCGGCAAAGAGCGCAACCTCTTCGAGAAGGCGGCGGTGTACCGGGGCTCGTTCGAGAACGTCGATGGTCTGCAGCTCGACTCTCCGGTGCGCCTCGGCGGCTTGCAGGTGGGGCGGGTGTCGAAGATCTCCTTCGCGCCCGATCTCGGCGACAAGCGCATCATCGTGCACATGGAGATCGGCCGGCGCTTCGAAGAGCGGATCCGCACCGACTCCATTGCCCGCGTCACCAGCCGCGGCGTGCTCGGCGACAAGGCCATTGACGTGTCGCTCGGCTCACCCGATCACCCGGTCATCGCCGACGGAGAGATTCAGACCGGCACGTCGGGCGATCTCACCTCCATCGTCAAGGCGTCGGCGGAGATCATCGACAACGCGGTCGCCATCACCCGCGACCTGAAGACGGGCGTAAACGAGTACACCAAGCCCGAGCTGCGCGAAGACGTGGTGTCGCTGGTGAAGAGCGCGCGCGGCATCGTCGACGAGATCGAGCACGGCCGGGGGGTGCTCCACACGCTCGTGTACGATCGCAAGGTGAGCGACGACGTGAAGGTGCTCATCGCCGAGGCCTCGACCAGCGCCGCCAAGCTCGACAACGCCATCGCCAAGGTCGACGCGCTGCTGGGCGACGTGAAGAACGGTGACGGGTCGCTGCACGCGCTCATCTACGACCGGAAGATCGCCACCGCCGTCGCTGACCTCGGCAACGCCGCCAGCCAGCTCTCGACGCTGATCACCGACGCCAAGACGAAGAAAGACGGCGCCGTCTACCAACTGGTCTACGGCGATGCGAGCACGCTCCTGGGCGATCTCGGCGCGGCGGCGGCCGACGTGAAGTCGATCACCACCAAGATCAAGGCGGGCGAGGGCTCCCTCGGCGGCATCATCAATGATCCCACCGTGTACGAAGATCTGAAGGAGCTGCTCGGCAACGTGAAGCGCAACCGCGTGCTGCGCGAGCTCGTGCGGTTCTCCATCAGCAATGGCGAGAAGCTCGAGGGTGCCGGCAAGCCAGACGAGCCGAAGAAGTAGCCGCTACGGCCGGCGGGCCTCGAGGGCGGCGAACGCCTCGGGCTTCATCGACGCGGTGCCCAGGTGCCGGTTCGGAGCGACCTCGGCCCCGTGAAAGTCGCTGCCCGCGGTGGAGATCAACGACAGCGCATCGGCCCAACCGCGCAGCTTCTCGCGCATCGTCGGCGGGTGATCGCTGTGCTCCACCTCGAGCCCGTCGAGCCCGAGCGCGGCCAGGCCTTTCAGCTCGAACTCGTGAATCTTCGACACCCCGGGGTGCGCGACGGTCGCCGTGCCTCCCGCGCCGTGAATGAGCTCGATCGCCTGCTGGCCAGTGACTTCGAAGCGAGGCACCGAGGCCGCCTTGCCGTCACCCAAGAAGCGGTCGAACGCCTCCTTGGTGTTGGCGACGTAGTTCAGCTCCATGAGCACCCGGGCCAGGTGCGGACGAGCGAGGTGCGCTCCGGGGCCCGCCAGATCGACGACCTGCTGCATGGTGATGGGGAAGCCGAGCACGCGCAGCTTCTCGACCATGGCCACCATGCGCTTCTCGCGCTCGCCGCGGAGGTTCTCGGAGAACGTCGCCAGCCGCGCCTCCGCTGGGTCGACGAAATGCCCAAGCACGTGCACTTCGCGTCCGTTGAGCATGATCGACACCTCGATGCCGGGCACCAGGCGCATGCCGCGGGCCTTCGCCGCCACGGTGCAGGCCTCGACGCTGGCCACCGTGTCGTGATCGGTCACCGCAAGCGTCGTCACCCCGGCCTTCGCTGCCATGTCCACCAGCACCTCCGGTGGGTGCTGCCCGTCAGACGCGGTCGTGTGGGAGTGGAGGTCGATCATGTCGAGCGATCAGAATGTGGTAGCCCCACCCGTCATGGCAAGGGTCATTGGCCCTTTGGTCGTCGTGCTCTTCGTTTGCATGTGATGCTGGCGGAGGTCGCGCCGATGGAGGAGGTGTCGATGCCGGGCTCTCCGACGCTT
>JAEUJT010000030.1 GCA_016793525.1 Archangium sp.
CAAGTCCGACGAAGCTGTGCAGCACCGCGACCAGCTCGGGCATGCCGGTCATCTCGACGCGCCGGGCCAGGCCAGCGCCGATGGCTCCGCCGATGAGCGTGGCCGCCGCCAGCAGCACCACCGGGAGCGCCGCCACGTCGAGCGCGCTCTCCCGCGTGAACCAGGCCCAGAGGGTGATGGCCACCGCCACCACCATGCCCACCATGCCGAGCACGTTGCCCTGCTGCGCGGTCTCCTGCTTCGACAAGCCACCGAGCGAGCGAATGAACAGCACGCCGGCCGCCAGGTACGACACCACCATCATGCCGTTCATCGGTGACCTCCACCGCTGCTCGGCGCAGCCGCTGGGTCCCTGCGGAACATCTTCAGCATGCGGTGCGTCACCAAGAAGCCGCCCGACACGTTGATGGCCGCGAAGAGCACCGCCACCACGCCGAGCACCGTGGCCAGGTTGAGGTCTCGGCCGATCTGCAAGAGACCGCCGACGATAATGATGCCGCTGATGGCGTTGGTGACGGCCATCAACGGGGTGTGGAGCGACGGGTTCACCGACCACACCACCTGCCAGCCGACGAAGCAGGCGAGCACGAACACGGTTGAATGCTGCAGAAATTCGCGCGGGGCGAAGCGACCCAGCACGAAGAGCACCGCCATCACCACCAGGCCCCCGACGGTGGTGCCCCAGGCGCGGCGGGTGGGCGAGGTGATGTTCTGCTGCTGCGGCTTGGCGTCGGCCGGCGGCGGGCGCACCTTCGACGGCGTCGATGCGGGCACTTTCGACACCGGGGGCGGCAACAGCTCGGCCCGGTGCACGAGGAGCGCGGGGCGAATGACGTCGTTCTCCAAGTCGAGCTCGAGCCCGTCGCCCTTCAGTTCGCCGAGGAGGTGCACCACGTTCATCGCGAAGAAGCGGGTGGCCACCGTCGCCATGCGGCTCGGCAGGTCGGTGTAGCCGATGATGTGCACGCTGTTGTGCTCCACCACTTCGTCGGGACGGGTGAGCTCGCAGTTGCCGCCCTGCTCGGCCGCCATGTCGACGATGACCGAGCCGGGCTTGAGGCACTCCACCACATCGCGCGGCACGAGAATCGGGGCCTTCGCTCCGGGCACGAGCGCGGTGGTGATGATGACGTCGACCACCTTCGCCTGCTCGCGGAACAACGCCATTTCCGCGGCGATGAACTCAGGGCTCATCAGCTTGGCGTAGCCGCCTGCCCCTTCGCCGCTCTCCGCGAGCTTCACCTCGAGGAAAGCCGCGCCCATGCTCTCGACCTGCTCGCGCGCCGCGGCTCGGGTGTCGAACGCGCGCACCTCAGCGCCCAACGCCCGCGCTGCGCCGATGGCCGCCAGCCCGGCCACGCCCGCGCCGATGACCAACACCCGCGCCGGAGGGGTGGAGCCCGCGGCCGTCACCTGCGGCCCGAAGAAGCTGCCGAAGCGGTTGGCCGCCTCGAGCACCGCGCGGTAGCCGGCGAGGTTCGCCATCGAGGACAACACGTCCATCTTCTGGGCGCGGGTGATGCGCGGCACTTTTTCCAAAGCGAGCGTGTCGACCTGCTTCGCGGCGAGCGCCTCGAGGAGCCCGGGGTTGCGCTCGGGCTGCACCACGCTCACCAGCAACGCGCCCGGCGTCAGGCGCGCCACCTCGGCCATGGAGGGCGGGCGCACCTTGAGCACCACCTGCGCGCCCCAGGCGTCGTCGACGAGCTCGGCGCCTGCCTGAACGTACGCGTCGTCGGTGAAGCCGGCAGCCTGGCCCGCGCCGCGCTCGACGCGCACCACCACCCCACGCGCCTTCAGCTTGGCGACCGATTCGGGAGAGGCCGCGGCGCGGCGTTCACGAGGCAACGACTCTTTGGGAACTCCGACGATGGCGGCTGACACGGTGCGCGATTGTGGCCGCGACTGGGGAGCCCCTCAACAACTTGTCACTCAGCCCTGCGCCACCTTCATCAAGAGCACCAGGAACTGTTCGATTTCGCCCGGCAGGCTCTCGGCCGACGGCGGCGCCTTGCGCAGCTTGCGGAGGAACGAGTCGAACTCGGAGTCGCGCCCGTAGAGCGACTGCCCCTGCCCGACGGCTTCGTTGAAGGCCGCGAGCGCGTCGGCGTACAGCGTCGAGCTCATGGCGCGCTCGAGAATGACGCCCACCGAGGCCTGAATCTCTTGGTCGTGCTGCTGCAGCAGCTCGCGCTGGGTGCCTTCGTTGAGGCTGACGATGAATTCGACGAAGGGCTCGACCACCAGCAGCAGGTCGAGCTTCGACATGTCGGGCGACATGCCCTCGCGCAGCTTCTGCCGAAACTCGAGGATGATGCGCTTGTCGTGGGCCTGGAGCGCGCGCCACGCGGCGGTGCGGCCGAACGCGTTGAGCTCTTTCTCGAGCTGCTGTGCGTTCCACTCGACGTCTTCGGGCTGCGCCTCAGACACCTTCTGCATGCGCGACTTCATCAGCCGGCGCAGGTCGGCCGACGTCGAGCGAACCACCAGCGTCGACGCGAGCAGGTCGTCGTAGCCCGGGTCGACCTCCCGGCGGCGGCACTCGCCCAAGGCCGACGCGGTCTCAAACACCATGGCGCCGATGCGATCTCTGAAGCGGAAGCGGAACTGCTGCAGCTCGGCCATCAAATTCCAGCGGTCGCCCACGACTGCCGGGTCGCGAATGCGCGCGCCGAGCGCCGACACCGCTTCGCGCAGCTCGCCCACCGCGCGCTGGAGCTCGGCGTCGACCTGCAGCTGCCGCGCGTCGACGAGAATGTCGCCGATGGGGAACTGCTCGGTGATTTCAGCGGCGAGCGCGTTGACGTCGGCGATGGTGGAGCCGACCACCGGAGCGACCTGCTCCCACATCGACAAGTCGGCCGAGCCGTCGATGCTCGAGTCTTCGTATTTGATGAGGTCGATCTCGCCGAGCTTGCCGATCGCGCGCGCCGCTGCCTCATGCACTCGGCGCAAGCGGTTCGAAAAAGCGACATCGCTCTCGAGTGCCAAAATGGCCCCGAGCCGCGGGGGGAGGAGACGTTCCACGCGCGGGGAAGGATAGGGCCGTGCATCCACCGAAGCGAACAATTCCGATGCCATGAAAACTTTGCGGGGAGGCCCTTTTTCGGGCGGCTCATGCAAAAACTGCAGAACAGGAGGTCGAGATGACGCTTCATTTCGTCGAGGCAGGCCAGGGCACACCGCTGGTGATGCTGCACCCGTTCCCACTTTCGTCGCGCGCGTTTCGCTTTCAGCTCGAGCGTCCGCCGCCGGGTGTGCGCTTCATCGCACCTGACCTCCGCGGCTTCGGCAGGAGCCCGCTGGTGCCCGGTATTTCCACCATGGAGGCGATGGCCGACGACGTCATCGCGCTGATGGATTCGCTCGGGCTGCCCAACGCCTTCATCGGCGGGGTCTCGATGGGTGGGTACGTGGCGCTGGCGCTGACGCGGCTGAACCCGGGTCGCGTGCGCGGCTTGGTGCTCGCTGACACCCAATCGGGCGCCGATGACGAGGCGGGTCAGCAGAAGCGCGAGGCGACGGCGAAAGACCTCGAGCACCGCGGCATGCAAGCCCTGGTGGAGACGATGCTGCCGAAGATGTTCGCGCCCGGCGTCTCGACCTGGCTGCGCGACGAGGTGGAGGCGTTGTTCCGCGCCACGGCGCCAGCGGCTGCTGCGGCGGCGTCACGGGGCATGGGTACGCGCACCGACGCGAAAGACATTCTCCCCCGCTTCGGCGGCCCGGTGCTGGCGCTGGTGGGAGAGCACGACGCGGTGACGCCAAAAGCGAAGGCCCAGGTGATTGTCGCGCTGGCGAAACACGCTCAGCTCGAGGTCATTCCCAACGCGGGGCACTTGGCGCAACTGGAGCAACCCGACGCATTCACCACGGCGCTCCAACGGTTCATCACGGGAGCGACGGGCGGAGCGGCCTGAGCTGAGAAGACGCTCCGGCAGACTGCTTACTGCTGGCAGACCACGGTATCGCCCGACACCGTGCAGGTGCGGCAGGTGTTGGTCTTGACCAACGTGCCGTCGCGGCACTCCAGCGTGCCCTTGCCGTCGGTCGTGCAGAGCCCTTTGGCTTCGGCGGTCGACGCGCACGCATCACCTTCGGCGTTGCCGGTCATGTCGCACGACACCAGGTCTGCCTGGCGCTTGCAGCCGTTCGTTCCACGGCACGGCAGCGTCACCCACGTACCAACGCGGCACTCGAGCGCCGACGTCGGGCTGGAGCAGAGAAAGCCGGTGGTGTCGCAGGTGTCTCCGGCTTTGGGCTGACCACACCCGGAGGAGACCGCGACGGCGACGAGAGCAAACGACAGGTGAAAAAAGGAGCGCATCGAACGTGGGCAGGGACAGGCGGTTGGGCGGCCGGTGGGAGAAGCGCCGTCAATGTGCGCCACGGTGCGAAGCGAGTCAAACCTTTCTCTCACAGCACCTCGCCGAAGAAGCGCCGGTAATTGCCGCCGATGACTTTCTCCAGCACGCGCACCGGCAGGCGGCGACGCACCAGGGCCTCGGTCAACTTCGGCAGGTCGCGCACGTCGCGCATGCCCTGCGGAAGCGGAATGAGGCCGTCAAAATCAGAGCCGAAGGCCACGCCGTCTTCACCCATGACGGACACCGCGTGCTCGATGTGTTTGCAGACGTCGTCGAGCTGTTTTCCGCCCACGAACTGGGGCGCGAAGATGATGCCCACCACGCCTCCGCGATCGGCGATGGCCTTGAGCGCGACGTCGTCGAGGTTGCGCCACTTCGGGGTGACGCCATTCACGCCGGTGTGCGAGCAAAACGGCCGCGCCTTCGGGTGTTTCACCAGGTCTGGCACCATCGCTGCCGAGGCGTGCGCGACGTCGATGGCCATGCCCACCTCGCCCATCGCGTCGAGCGTCTCCCGGCCCAGCGGTGTCAGCGGGCGGTTGCCGGTGAAGGGCGTGGAGGAGCCTCCGAGCTCGTTATTCGACAGGTGCGACAGCGACATGAAGCGCACGCCTTGCTCGTAGAGCGCCTTCACCCGGCCCACGTCGCCCTCGATGACGTGTGCGCCTTCGATGCCGAGAATCGCTGAGAGCCGCCCATCGCGCAGGTTGCTCGTGAGCTCGTCACCGGTACGGGTCATCGCCACCTGCCCCTGCGACGCTTGGCAGTAGTGGCCGAGGCGCTCGACCTGCCAGGTGCAGCGCGTCCATTCGGAGCGACGCGCAGGCGCGGGCCACCGGTTCTTCAGCATGAAGGGCAGGAAGCCGCCGATGAACGGCAAGCCGCGGGTGACGATGGTGAAGCACTGAATTTTCACGCCGGCTTCGCGCAGCCGCGGGAAATCGACGTGCCCGGAGTCAGCCTGCTGATTCAAATCGCGGTTCCACATCAGCGCATCGGCGTGGCCGTCTGCGACGGGAGCTCGGCGGTGGAGCTCGGCAGCGACTTCGGCAGGGGTGGGTTCGGTCATGGCGTCTCCTGGAGCCGCTTGCGCAGCTCGACTTTCTGTACCTTGCCCATCGCGTTGCGCGGGAGCGACTGCACCACGCGCACGTCGCGCGGCCGTTTGTGGGGCGACAGTTGCGCGGCCACGAAGTCGATGAGCGCCTGCGGAGCGACCTCGCCCGACGTCACCACGAAGGCGACGATGGCCTCACCCAAGTCGTCGTGAGGGACTCCGAGCACCGCGGCTTCGCGAACCACTGGGTGCTCGAGGAGCGCGGCCTCCACTTCACCGGCGCCGACTCGGTAGCCACCACACTTGATGAGATCGACCGCGCG
>JAEUJT010000033.1 GCA_016793525.1 Archangium sp.
GATGGTGAGGAGCGACCGGGCGATCTCTCGGCGGCGCCCAGCCCCCACCCAGTCCCAGTAGCGGGAGGCGGCCAGCCGCGCCAGGTCGAGCCGCTGTTGCTCGAGCGAGGCCTGCGCGGCGACCTGGCCTTGGCGGGCGCGGGCGATGGTGGTGCGCCGGCGGTCGACCCAGCCGTTGCGGAGGAGCGGGAGGTCGAGGCCCGCTCGCACCTCGCCGAGCGAGTTGGTCGCGCGCTCGCCGTAGTACACGGGAAAGTCGCCCTGCCCGAGGCGGTACCCGGCGAACAGATTCAGGCCGTACAGCGGAGTCGGCTGCTCGAGGACCACGTCGAAGCGAGTACTGGTGTAGCCGCTGATGGGGATGAAACCGCCGCGGGCCTTGAGCGTCGGGTCGAAGGCGCCGCGAGCGGCGAGCAGGTCGGCGCCGGAGGACTCCGCGTCGGCCCTCGAGGCATCGAGGAGGGGGTGTTCGCCCTCGACCGCCAACAGCACGTCGTCGAGCGCGAGCGTCTTGCTCGAGGCAGGTGCAAGGGGCGAGGCCAGCGGGGCCTGCGCCAAGGCGATGGACAGCAGCGAGGTCAAGAGCATCATGTCGACGGGTCGGCGCGGCTATTTGTCCTTCGCGTCTTTGGTCGGCGGCTCGGTCTTGGCCACCACGGGTGGAAAGCCGTTGAAGCGGCGCCAGAGCTCGTAGCCGAGCTTCACTTGGTTCACCAACACCCAGCCGTTCACCCGCACGCCCTGTCGCAGGTAGTGCCCGCTGGGCCACGGGTCGACCCCGTCAGGCTTGACGAGAATGCGGAACTTGCCGCGCCCGTCGTCGGTGGCGTCGATGAGAATGATGCGCCCGCCGAACGTGCCCACCGCCACCGACGGCCAGCCGGTGAACTGGACCGCGGGCCAGCCTTCGAACTGCAGACGCACAGGCAGCTCGTTGTTCAGCAGCGGCACGTCGTTGCCGTCGACCCAGAGCTCGACCACGCGGTCTTCGGAGTCGGGCACCAACGTGGCGATGGTCGCGCCGGACTTGAGCATTTCTCCACCCAAGCCGATGACGCGCAGCACCGTGCCGTCGGTGGGCGCGACCACGCGCTGGGTCTGCTGTCTCGCGAGGCGCACCTCGGTGCGTGCGATTTCGGCCGACGCCGCCGCGAGCTCGGCCTCGGCGGAGGCGCGGGTGGCCCGTGCATCGTCGATGCCGGCGGTGGCATCGGTCGTCACCCGAAGGCGATCAGACTCGATGGCCAGCGCCTCGGCTTCGGCGGCCTGCAGCGCCGCGTGGGCTCGGTCGACGTCGGTCGAGGACCGAATTTCGTCGAGCTCGGCCAGCTCGACCGCGCGCTGCGACGCCAGGCCCTGCTCGAGCAGCTTGCGCTGGCGGTCGATGTTGAGCTTGGCCGTTTTCTCGGCGGCCGTCGCGGCGTCCATCGCTTGTCTCGCGGCGTTGGTGCGCTGCTTCGCCATGGCCACCCGAGACTCCGCCGCGCGCATGGCGGCGGTGCGAGACGCGTCGAGCGCCGTCACCCGCGAGCCGATCGACTCGATGCGCATTTTGGCCGCGTCACGCCGCGCGACGATCGCGTCGTATTCGCTCTTCAACCGCCGGAGAATGTCGGGGTCGTTGTCGGTGATCTCCACCAGCACGTCGCCCTTCTTCACCCGGCTGCCTTCGTGCACGTACCAGCGGGTGGCGCGGCCCTCGATGGGGGCCTGGAGATCTTGTTGCCGCTCGACCGGCGCGAAGGCGATGACGCGGCCCTGGCCGTCGACCGTCTGCATCCACGGGGCGAAGGCGAGCGCCGCGGCCGTGATGCCGAGCGACACCACCAGCAGCCGGGCGAGCGTGCGCGTGGCTCGAGGGGCGCGCACGAGGAGTCGAGACGGGTGAATGGCGTCGCGGGCCATCATGGGGCGCTTTCCCCTGCGGCCAGCGCGTTCGAGCGGAGTCGTCGGCCACACGCGCGACCGAGCGGGCCGTCGGCGTCACCGACCAAGGCCACCAGGGTCCACGGGGCGGCGGGGTCGGTCAGCGCGCCGATGACGCGGGTGCGCACGTCGGGCGACAGGGCGTCGATGGGCGCGTCGACCACCACCATGCGCGGCCGGGCCGCCAGGGTGCGGGCCACCATCAGCAAGACCACCTGCCCGTCAGACAGCGGCGAACCCGTGGGCGTGAGCTGGGTATCGACTCCAGCCTCGAGCCGCTGAATGAATTCCAGCAGACCCACGCGCTCGAGCGCGGCGCGCACCTCGGCCGGGCCGACGTCGAGCCGACCCAAGGCCACGTTTTCGGCGATGCTGCCGGCGAAGACGTCGTGGCTCCGTACGAAGGCGACCCGGTCGCCGACGGCGTGGCCATCGGCCTGGTCGGGTCGCACGCCGTCGAAGGTCAGCAGCCCGCTGGTCGGCGCGCGCAGACCAGCCAACAGCTCGGCGAGCGCCACCCGGGCCGGCCCCTCGTCGAACACCACCGCGGCGCGCTCACCCGGCGTGAAGTCGAAGCGGAGCGGCTCGCTGACATACCCGTCGCGCGAGACGGTGACGCCGTCGGCCTTCACGCTCAGCCCTCCACCCGAGGGCAGCACCTCGGCGCCTTCTCCGGCCTCGAGCGGGAGATCGACCAGGTGCCCGAGCTTGTCGGCCGCGGCCACCAGGTCGTAGGTGTTCTCGAGAATCTTCCCGAACTTGGTGAGGCTGGCAGTCACCGCCGCCACGATGAGCTCGGCGGCCACCAGCTGGCCCAACGTCAGCTGCTTGTCGATGACCAGGTACCCGCCAATGGCCAGCAGCGCGCTGGTGGCGATGACCTGGGTCGCCAAGACGCCGACGGTCTGGCGCAGCACCACCCGGTAGTGTGAGCGCCGAGCCGACAGGTACCGGCGCACGAGGGCCTCGGCGTGCTCGACCGCCACTGCGTTGCCGCCGGTCGTTCGAAAGGTCGACACGCCGCGCGCCAGCTCTTGGATCCACGCGGCGACGCCATACTTCGCGTAGCTCTCGTCGAGCGCCGTCGCCACGCCGGAGCGCGACATGCCGAAGATGACCAGCGCGGCGGCGCCCAAAAGCACCACGTCGAAGGCGAGCAGGTACGGGTGGTAAAAAGCCAGCACGAGCATGCCGATGCCCGCTTGGAGCACGAGCGCCGTGCCCTCGAGCAGCAGCGTCGCCGCGGCCTTCTGCACCGTCACGACGTCGAAGAAGCGGTTGGCCAGCTCGGGGCCGTGTTTCCCGTCGTAGGCCTCGATGCGAACGCGGGGCAGCCGGTACCCCAGGTCGAGCGCGCTGCGCACGAAGAGGCGCTGCTGGAGCGTCTCGACCACCACCGACTCGAGCGCGCGAAGGACCGCCGCGAAGGACACCGCGACGAAGAAGAGCAGCGCCAGCACGACGATGGGCTGGAGGAGCGACCCGAAGGCCACCGTGTTGACCAGCGACTGCACGGCGATGGGAGTGGCCAGCGACAGCACGCCGATCGCCACCGAGTAGACGAGCACCACGCCGAGGTCGTCGCTCGCAATCGACACGAGCCGGCGGACCCGCTGCCACGGGCTCGGGTGGTGGCCGTGCGCGCCTTCGAGCTCGGCGAGCGGCTGGGCGGGCGTGACCGAGAGCCAGTCGAGCGGCCGCCCGGTGCTGACGCCGAGAGCGGTCGCGAGTGAGGGCCCGGTCATGAGGTCGGCGGGCGCGCCGTCGCTCCGGAGGACACGAACGTGGCCCAGGCGCACGGACTCCAAGACCAGGCATTCGCCCGTCTCCAGCCACAGCAACGCGGGCATCGGGACCCCGCCGGCGAGCGCGTCATCGAGTGGCGCGCGATGCGCCGTGGTTCGAAGGCCCGCGGCGCGCGCAGCCCCCGCGAGCTGGCTCAGCGGCGCTTCGCCCTGGTGCGCCGCGAGGTGGTTGCGCACCGTTCGCCGCAGCTCGACCGGGTCGGCTTTGACGCCGGTCAACGCGGTCGCGTCTTCGAGCGCGCGCGCGAATTTGGCGACGCCAGCCGCGTCGGGCTCGCGTGCCACCGGGCGCTCCGTCAGGGCCTCCGAGGCATCATCGACGCTCGGCAAAGTGGGGTGTTTCATGGGCAGAACTGGCAAGGGATAGCCAGCTGGAGAAAGATGGCAACTGTCTTTTCCGTTTCAGCCACCGCAGAAGACGTCACTTCGGCGCCAACAGGGCATCGATCTCGACGGAGAGGCGCTGCTCGGCGTCATCGGTGACGCCTTCGTGCACGTGCCGCACGACGCCGTGTTGGTCGATGACGTACGAGGTGGGAATGAGGGTCACCTTGAGCGCCTGCTCGATGGCTCCAGCACCCGGGTCGCGCAGCACGGGCAGCGTCAGCTTCAGCTCGGCGATGAAGCTCGCCACGTGCGCCGCGTCTTCGTCGACGTTGATGGTGAAGACTTTCAGGCCGCGCTCGGCGTAGCGGGCCTGGAGCGCGTGGTACGTCGGCAGCGTGTCTCGGCAGGGCTCGCACCAGGTGGCCCACACGTCGAGGAGCACCACGTGGCCGCGCTCCGAAGCGAGGGTCCACGGTTCGCCGCCCGGGTAGCGCTGGAGCGCCAAGGTCGGTGTTGCCGAGCTCGGCTCCGAGGTCGTCGGGGGAGGTGTCGCGCGCGGCGTGGCGCAACCGACGAGCAGCAGCACGGCGAGGGACCTCACGCGCGCTCCGCGAGTCGCTTGAGCAGCGAGTCGATGAAGCCGCCGAAGCTGCCGTTGCTCATCACCAGCACCACGTCGCCGCGCTGGGCTCCCTGCGCCACTTCGTCGAGGGCGGCCTGCACGGTGGTCGGCGCGGTGGAGGGGATGCCCGACTTCGAGAGCTCCGCCGCCACGCGCGGCACGTCGAGCTCTTCGCCGCTGGGGATCTTGTCGTGTTTCTCGGGCACCTTGATGGTGGCACGCGAGGCCCCCGTAAAGCTGTGCGCGTACTCGTCTTGGTGAATGTTGCGGCGGCTGGTGTTGGAGCGCGGCTCGAACACGGCCCATACCCTTCTCGTCGGCCAGCGGTTTTTCACCGCGAGAATCGTCTCCTTCACGGCCGTGGGGTGGTGGGCGAAGTCGTCGACGACCATCACCCCGCTCGGCTCGCCGCGCACTTCTTGTCTCCGCTTCACGCCGCGGAACGACGCGAAGCCGGAGGAGATCTCTTCGTGGCTGAGGCCGAGGCTCTTCGCTGCCGCGTAAACTCCGAGCGCGTTCTCGACGTTGTGGCGCCCACCCATCGGCAGCAGCACGTCTGGCGTGGTGGCTCCGTCGATGCGAACCGCGAAGTGCGCGCCTTCGGTCGTGAAGCGCAACCCGTGCGGGGTGAAGTCGGCCTGCGCGCCCTCCGTGCCCGAATAGGTCTTGAACGGAACGCCGCTCGCTTCGACCAGGGCGCGCGCGTTCGGGTACTCGCTGCACACCGCGACGAAACCCGTTTTCGGCAGCTTCTCCAGCAGCGCGCGGAACGACGATTCGTAGTGCGCGAGGTCTCGGTAGATGTCGGCGTGGTCGAACTCGACGCTGGTGAGAATGAGCGTCTTCGCCTGGTAGTGGAGGAACTTGGGGCCCTTGTCGAAATACGCGGTGTCGTATTCGTCGCCCTCGAGCACGACGTGGGGGCCTTTCCCCAGCCGGTAATTCCCCGCGTAGTTCTGCGTCACACCGCCGACGAGAAACGACGGGTCGCGGCCCGCCTCGACCAACACGTGGGCCATGAGCGACGAGGTCGTGGTTTTTCCGTGAGTACCGGCCACCACCACCGAGTGCCGCGGAGCGAGGAACAGCGCTCCCAACGCCGCGGGGAAGCTCATGTGCGGAATGCCACGCTCGCGCACCGCGGTGGCCTCGACATTCACTCGGCGAATCACGTTGCCGATGATGACCAGGTCGGGCTTCGCGGCATCGAGGTTGGCGGCGGCGTACGGCGTGAGCGCGGCAATGCCCCAGGCCTTCAGCATGTCGCTCATCGGCGGGTACACGTTTTCGTCGCTGCCCGTCACCGCATAGCCGGCGGCCTTCAACATGCCGGCGAAGCTGCCCATGCCGGTGCCGGCCACGCCCACGAGGTGAATGCGCTTGGGCGTGCGCGGGTCGATGGTGTGCAGCACCGCTCGGTCGTCGTCGGCGCTCATGGCGTGGTCTTCGCCTTCGCCAGCTTCAACACGTGGCTGAAGTGTTTCGGGTCGACCGGCTGCACGGACAGGCGTTGGCCGCGCTGCAGCAGCGGCATTCCGGCGAGCTTCGGGTCGGCCTTCAGTTTCTCGAGGGGGAGCACTTCGGAGAACTTCTCCACGAAGCGAATGTGCCGCATCACCCAGCGTGGGTCGGCCTTGTCGCTGGTGGCGTCGTAGAACTCGCTCTTCTTCTCGAACTGCGTTGGATCCGCGACGGGGGGCCCATCGACCGCGGCGAGACCGGCGACGCCCGAGGGATCAGCGCTCGAGTGGTAGAACAGCACCAGGTCGTCTTTCGACATGTCGTCGCGCATCGAGTTGCGCGCCTGGAAGTTCCGCACGCCTTCCCACCCGGTTCGTTTCGCGCGCGCGAGGTCGTCGATGGAGAAGACTTCGGGCTCGCTCTTCATCAGCCAGCAGCGTCGAGGCATGCCGACCGATTACCCGAAATTCGGTCGTCAGTCGGCGTCGGTGTCGTCGTCGCGGCGCAGGTACGTCATCAGCCGTGCGCGGGCGCGGTTGAGGGCGCTCTTCACGGTGCCCTCCGGTACGCCGAGGAGCCGGGCGATGTCGGGGTACGAGTGGCCGCGCACGTCGCGCAGTGTCACCATCTGCCGGTGCTGCTGCGAGAGCGTGCCCAGCGCGTCGAGGAACTGGGTGTGGCGCTCGTGCTGCAAGGTGCAGGTCTCGGGGTCGTCGATTTCGTCTTGAGTCGTCTCGAGCTTCGAGCGCCGCTGCTTCGCGCGCAGCGAGTTGATGGACGAATTGACGACGATGCGGTGGAGCCAGGTGGTGCAGGCCGAGGCGCCGTCGAAGCGCACGTTGCCGAGGGAGAGCTTGGTGAACACGTCTTGCACCACGTCTTCGGCTTCGTCGGGGTCGCGCACGATGCGGCGGGCGATGGCGACGGCGCGTTGCCGGTGAAGCCGGTACAGCTCGGAGATGGGGGGCAGTGCGCTCATGGCTGGTCCGTCGTTCAACGGGCCACCGCCGCGAAGGATCTTTCCCCCGCTCGACAGGCCTGAAACCGTCTGGTCTTGTTGACGAATGCCGTCTCGGTGGGCCTTGGCGTGGGTAGCACTGGCGACGTGCGCCTGGCCGCCGGCGACGGCCGCCGAGTTCGCCTGCCGCGCAACCACCGAATGTATCGATGGTTTTCTGTGCGTGAGTGGGGTGTGCCGAGCTCGAGGCGGCGTGCTGCAGCCTTTCCGCTTCACTCCGTCTCGCGGGCATGTCGGGTCGCTCGTGGCCTTGTCCGGACCGGGCTTGGAGCCGGTGACGTCGGTGCGGTTGGGGCTTCAGCCTGCGGTCATCGTTCGTCGCTCGGCGTCGGCGCTCGCGGTGCTGGTGATGCCTGGCTCCGAGACCGGCGCCTTCACGGTCGCGTCTCCGGCCGGCGAGGTGGTGAGCGACTCGCAGTTTGCCGTGGTTCCAGCACCGCCACCGTCGCCGCGCGTGCGCTTCAAGCTCGACCCGGTTGATCGAACCGGCCGCGCGGAGGTGGGCTCATCGGTTGCGCTCGATGCCACGGGTTCCACGGCGGTGGTGAACGGCAACATCGACGACGGGCAGGTGGGCGCGGTGTGGGTCTTCGAGGCGAACGACGCAGGCGCGTTGATGCAAGCGGGGCCGAAGCTCAGGCCTGCCGGCGTCAATGAGCCGATCGCTCACGGGCGCAGCGTGGCCGTCAGCGCTGACGGCACCGTTGTCGCCGCGGGCGCCATCTACGACGTCGGGTACAGCGGCGCGGTGCGGGTGTTCGCGCGCGATGAGGCAGGCGCGTGGGAGCAGCGTGGCGACCGGCTGTTTGGCGACGGCGGCGTCTCGGCGCAGCAAGGCACCGCGGTCGCTCTCAGCGCCGACGGTACAGTGCTGCTCGAGGGTGGACCGGTCTTCAGTTTTCGCCGCGGTGCCGCGTGGCTCTTTCGATGTGGCGAGAGCGGGTGCACTCAGCTCGGTGGCACCTTGGGCGCCACTCCACCTGCTCAGGACGACAACTTTGGCGCGGCGTTGGCTCTGAGCGCTGATGGCACCACGGCCGTCGTCGGCGCGCCCGGCGGTGGTGAAGGCGCGGCGTGGGTTTTCAGCATCGATGGCTCCACCTGGCGCACGGTGCAGCGGCTCTCGGCGACGAGCGGTTTTCCCTCGGGTCGCTTCGGAGCGGGCGTCGCGGTGACCGCCGATGGCCAGCGCATCGCGGTGTTGGCACCAGGCCGCGGCACGGGCGGAGAGGTGTGTTTCTTCGAGCGCACCACGGTGGACCATTGGGAGATTCAGCCGCAGGTACTCTCGGGGGCCGGTGTTTCATTTGGCGGCGCGATGGCCATGAGCCTCGACGGCACCCGGCTCGCGCTCACCCGTAACTCATCGACGGGCTCCGCCGTGCTCTTCACGCTCGACGGAGGCACGTGGGGGAACGCCGCCGGTTTTCCTGGGCCCAACATCGCCGCTGGCTCGCAGTTCAGCTCGGCGGCCTTCAGTCTCGACGGGCGCGTGCTGCTCTTCGGCGCTGCCGGCGACGACGGGCCGAACGGCGCCGCCTGGCTGTTCCGCCCGGAGTAGCGGTTTGGGCGCTCAGTCGAGCCTGAAGCCGGAGGCAGGCCAAACCCCATCGGCAGGCGGTCGTCTTTGCGCGGCCGTCACTGCTCCTCGGTTCCCATGCCCCACTCCTTGAGGCGCTTGAAGAACACGGCGCGGCTCATGCCGAGCTGCTTCAGGGTGTGCTCGCGGTTCTGTTTGTTCTGGTCGAGCGCGGCGAGCACGATGGCCTTCTCGGCGGCGTCGAGGAGCGCGTCGAGCTTCACGCCCGCGGGCAGCTTCTGCAACGAGATGAAGCTGTCGGCCGCCGGCGGAGGCCCCTGGTCGAACGAGATGTCGTCGGCGTCGATGCTGTTGCCCTTGCGGAGCAGCAGCGCGCGGTGCACCACGTTGCGCAGCTCGCGTACGTTGCCCGGCCAGACGTGTTTCTGCAGGTGGCTGATCGCGGCGGTGGTGAGCTTGATCATCTGGCCGCGCGGAGAGAACTGCTTCACGAAATGTTCGGCGAGCGACTGCACGTCGCCCGGGCGGTTGCGCAGCGGCGAAAGCGTGAGCGGAATGACGCAGAGCCGGTAGTACAGGTCTTCGCGAAAGCGGCCTTGGCGCGCTTCGGCGAGCAGGTCGCGGTTGGTGGCCGCCACGATGCGCGCGTCGACGTTCATCGGGCGCGCGGCACCGACGCGTTTGATCTCCCCCGACTCCAGCGCCCGGAGCAGCTTGGCCTGCATCTCGAGTGGCAGCTCACCGATCTCGTCGAGGAACAGCGTGCCGCCGTCGGCCTCTTCGAACGCGCCGCGGTGGGTGTTCGCCGCGCCGGTGAACGAGCCCTTCTCGTGGCCGAACAGCTCGCTCTCGATCAGCTCCTTGGAGATCGCCGCGCAGTTCACGGGGATAAACGGCTTGTCGGCGCGCGTGGAGCGGGCGTGAATCGCGCGGGCCACGAGCTCTTTGCCGGTGCCCGACTCGCCGAAGATGGAGACCGCAGCAGACGAGGGCGCGACGCGCTCGATCAGCTCCGCCAGCTGCCGCACCGATGGGTCGTTGCCGATGATGCCCTGGTACGTGGTCACCGTGTTCTTCGCGCTGGTCGTCAGCGGCTCGATGGTGACTTCGGCTTCACCCAAACGGAGCGTGGTGAAGAACGGCACCTCGGCCTCGTGAATTCGCAGCGCGCCGAGCCAGGTGCCGTTCGTCGACTGTTGGTCCACCACCTGAAAGCGGTTTCCGACGCGGGTGATGGTCGCGTGCCGGCCAGACACGAAGCGCTGGGTGAGCACGAGATCGTTGCTCGCGTCTTTGCCGATGGTGAAGGCGTCGACTTGCAGCTTGAGCACCGTCTCCTTCGGGCCTCCGCGCACGCGCACTTGGGCCGGGAGCTGCGCATCGGCGGCGTCGTCGCTCGGGTTGGAGAGCTCGGTCGCGTTGCCGGTGAACGTGGTGTCGCCCGTCGCGGCGCTCGTTGCGCGAAAGACGGCGCGCCACTGGCCGAGCGCGAAGTCTCCGCCGTCGGTCAACGTGCCGTTCGGCACCTTCTTGCCGCCGACGAGCGTGCCTTTGCCCGACAGATCTTCGAGCGCGCAGCTGGCGTCGGTGAGGGTCAACGCCACATGCTGGCGAGACACTTCTGGATCCGGCAGCACGACGTCGCAGGTGTCGCCTCGGCCCAGCACCACGCGCTCATTCGCTGCGAGGGTAAAGCGGAGCACTTCGGCGCCACGGCGAAAAAACACGAGCTCGGCCATGGGGCCGCGGCGTACCAGGTCACCGGAGCCGAAGTCGAATGGCTCCGCGCGCGGTGGAGGGATTCACCACGGTTCCCCGCTGCGTGATGTCGAGCGTGCCAGCCGCCACCAGCCGTCGGGCCGCTTGACGCACCGGTTCCATCAGCGCGCGCCAGTCATCGGAGGCCACGTGACGAGCGACCTCCGACGGGCAGACCGTGGCACCCCGTGCGCGCTGGGCCAACAGGTCGAGAATGGCGCGCTCGAGCTCGAGGCCTTCAGTGTGCAGCGTTCGCTTTTTGGCGCGGCAGGCGTCGGAGCAGTACTTCACCTGCGGCCAGTCGCGCGCCCAGGCCTTGCGCCAGCTGATGGTGCGGCCGCACACCGCGCATGACTTGTCTGGCTCCATGGCTCACCGTCGGCAGGTACGGCACCGGTCGCTACGGGACAACGTGGCGTACGCCCATCGACTCCGCACCGCCTCGCGCCACAGCGGAGATCGCGTACGTCCCCGAAGGGAGTGACGGGAACGACGCCACGGCATCACCCGAGACCGAGGTCAAAGTCCACGTGCTGCCTTGCAGCCGGTACAGCGCGGCGAAACGCACCGTCGCCGGGAGCGGGTGTTGTGCGATGAGCGTCGAGCCCGAGCGCGTCACCAGCGGAGGCACCGGCGTCATTGAGGCCCCGGCTCGCGGAATCGGAGGTGGGAGCGCCTTGGCCGCGTAGAGGTCGTTGCGGAACGCGTCGGCGATGCCCAGCACGTTGGTGCGCAGCTGCGCCTCACGGAAGTGAAGGCTGCCCAGCGCGCCTTTCGCCCGCTGCGCGCGGACGAGGAGAATTTGTTGGCGAATCTCATCGACCGTCCACGTCGCTGACGAGTTCAGCCGGTAGAGCGCGTGCCCCGGGAAGACGTGGCGGCCTCCGGTGGCGCCGTTCGCCCACCAGTTGATGAGCGTGCCGAACGCCTGCTGGGTCGGGCTCCGCGCCCAGTAGAGCTGCGGCGCCAGGTAGTCGACCCAGCCCTGGTTCATCCACGTCGGGGCATCGCAGGCGATGGTGTCGTACGCGCTCAACCCGACGATTCCCGACGGGGTGCCCGACTGCCAGATGCCGAAGGGTGACACACCGAAGCGCACCTGCGGGTGCTCGGCGGTGACCATCTGCATCGTCTCGCGCACCAGCGTGTTCACGTTGTCGCGGCGCCAGGCGTTGAGCGACAACATGCCGCCGCCCGACTGGTACGCAGAGTACGTCGCGCTGTCGGGGAACGGCGTGTTCGAGCTGTCGGGGTACGGGTAGAAGTAGTCGTCGAAGTGCAGCCCGTCGACGTCGTAGCGGTTGAGCAGGTCGCGCAGCACCGCCATCACGTGCGCCCGCACCGCGGGGACTCCGGGGTTCATCACCACCTGGCTGTTGTAGGTGATGGCGTGCGCGGAGAGCGTCTGCGTGACGTGATTCGACGCACGTGTCGAACCCGCCGAAACGGCACCGCGGTACGGGTTCACCCAGGCGTGCACCTCGACGCCCTGGCGGTGGGCCATGGTGAGCAGCTCGGCCAGCGGGTCCCACCCCGGGTGTTGACCCTGCGTACCCGAGAGAAAACGGCTCCACGGCTCGAGCGTCGATTCGTAGAGCGCGTCAGACTCAGGGCGCACTTGAAAGAAGAGACTGTTCAGCCCTGCCGATACCGCGCGGTCGACGATGGCCTGCAATTGCCCGCGGGCGGTGGTCACCGAGAGCCCCGTCGCCAGTGGGAAGTCGAGGTTCGAGACGGTCGCGACCCACACGCCGCGCAGCTCCCGTTGGTGGCTCACCGCGACGAGCTCGACCACGCCTGCATCGAAAACTCCGGCGTCGAACGTGCCCGCGTCGAAGGGCACCGAGGCGTCGAACCCGCCCGCGTCGGGCGCCTCCACGCCACTGTCGAACGGCATCGAAGCGTCGAAGTCTCCCGCGTCCACCGTCGTCTGTGGGCCGCCGTCGACCGGGACCGAGCCGTCGGGCCCTCCATCGCGGGAGATCACCGGCCGGCTGCATGCGGCGGCGGCGACGACGAAGCACAACGAGACGCGGCGAAGCACGGTCCCTCGTGTACTCGTCAGAGGCCCAAGTCGTCGAGTACCGCCTCGTGGAAACGGGGACGAAAGGCGCGAATCTGTACGTTGGCGCGGCCGAAGATGACGCGGTTGGTCAGCAACGCCACCACCAGCTCGCGGTCGAAGTCGATCCACAGGCTGGTGCCGGTGAAGCCGAGGTGGCCGATGGCCCGGGGCCCGAAGCGTGGGCCACAGCTCGGTGCGTCGACAGACGGCGTGTCGAAGCCGAACGCCCTGGTGCTGCCTGGCGTCGAGCCATCGCGCTCCCAGCCGACCGGCGACGCGATACGTCCCTCCAGCACGGCCTGCCCGAAGCGCGCCACATCGGCGGCGGTCGCGAAGAGACCGGCATGGCCTGCGACACCGTCGAGCACGTAGGCGTTGTCGTCATCGACATCTCCGTCGCTCGAGGGGCCGGAGGTGACGGACCAGAGGCCTTCTTGGCCCGGCGCTGGCTCGCGCGGACGGGTGCCACCGGTGGAGACCACGAGCGGATCAGGCTTCGACGTCGAAACGCGGCGGAAGTGCGACGCGGTGAGGCCGAACGGCTCGGCGACGTGGCGTTGAAACAACGCGTCGAGCGGCGCGCCGTGCAGTTTCTCCAGCATGGCTCCGAGCAGAATGAAGCCAATGTCGCTGTAGACCGCCGTTGTTTTCGGCGGAGCCACCGGTGCCACCCGTAACGCCGCGGCCAGTGCAGGCTCTCGATGCGCGAAGAAGGGAACGAAGGCGGGGAGTCCGGAGCGGTGAAAGGCCAGATCGGCCACGGTGAGGTGCGCCGACGCGGCCTCGGGAAAAGCCTCGCCCACGCGGACCTGCGGTGACACGCCGAGCCGACAGAGGAGCGCGGTGGTGCTCATCACCTTGGTGACCGACGCGAGATCGAACTTCGCGCCCGCCGACGTGGTGCCGTCGTCGAAGACGGTCTTGCCCCGGTGCATCACCACTGCGCGGGCGTGCTGGAAGACGCGGCTCGCGACGCCTTCGTGCAGCAGCACCGCCGCGCGTGTCATGCGCTCAGCCCCTCGAGCGGGGTCAGCGTCTTCTCGGCTGCATCGAGCCGAACGCGCGCGCCGAAAACGACGGGTTGGTTGATGGCTCCGTGGCCAATGGCGAAGCCCGCCACACAGGGAACACCGAGCGGCTGAATCAGCTCGCGCCACACCTCAGCGCTCGAATACGCGGCGTCTTTCTCTTCGCAGCCAGTGAATTCGCCGAGCGCGATGCCCGCCACGCCGTCGAGCGCGCCCGACAGCCGGAGCTGCGTGAACATGCGGTCGAGCCGGTACGGACGCTCTCCGATGTCTTCGAGCAGCAGCACCGCGCCGCGGAGTGACGGCATGAATCGAGTGCCAACCAGGCTCGCCAGTACGGAGAGGTTGCCTCCGAGCAGTGGGCCTTCGGCGACTCCGGCACGCAGAGCCTCCGTGCCGTGGAGTGCACCCACTGGCTTGCCTTCGAGCAGCGCGAAGAGCCGCTCAGAGACGTCGGCGGGCTGGTTCCCCAGTTGCGTCACGACCGGGCCGTGCACGCTGCGGAGACCGGCGGTCGAGAGCGCGGCGTGCAACGCGGTGACGTCGGAAAAACCGATGACGGGTTTGGGCGCCAGCCGGAGTGTGGGGAGCAGCCGCATCGCGCCATAGCCTCCGCGCGCAGCGAACACCGCGGAGACGCCGTCGTCGTCGAACGCCCGTTGCACCGCGTCGAGCCGCTGCGCATCGGTACCCGCGAGGTAGCGGTGGGGCTGGAGCACAGGTCGAATGGAGACCACGTACCGCCTCGACACCACCTCGATTCCTCGCTCGAGCGCCGCGGCATCAAATGGGCCTGAAGGCGCGACGACAGCGACGCGGGCACCAGGAGCGAGGGGGGGCACGGGACGGAACGTCACGAGCGAAGACGTAGTCCACGAGCGGCTTTTCCGCGCGTCAAACCGCTCGCTGCAGGAGCGCCGCGTAGAACCCATCGGTCCCGTGTCGGTGCGGGAAGAGCGCGACGTCGTTCCCCACGCGTTTCGCGCTCGGCGTTCGCGCGAGAAAGGCGTCGACCACCGATTCATTCTCCGCGCGGCGGAAGGTGCAGGTCACGTACGCGATGTGGCCTCCGGGCCGGGTGCGCGTGAAGGCGGTGTCGAGGAGCGCCGCGTTCGTTTCGCACCACGCGTCGAGGGTGGAGGGATCCATTCGCCAGCGGAGATCTGGCCCGCGCCGGAGCGCTCCCAATTCTGAACACGGCGCGTCGATGAAGACCGCGTCGAACTCGCGCGTCGGGAGTTGGTGGTGAATGGAGACGGCCACTCCGGCGCGCGCGGTTCGTTGGCGGAGCCGTTCGAGCTTGGCGCGATCGACGTCGTAGGCGTGCACCTGGGCTCCACGCGAGGCGAGCTGCAGGGTCTTGCCGCCCGCGCCCGCGCAGAGATCCAACACGGTGGCTCCGGGGGGGAAGGGGAGCAGGGCGCCGGCGAGCTGGCTCCCTTCGTCTTGGACCTCGAAGTGGCCTTGGTGGAACAGCTCGAGCCCGAGAATGTTCGGGCGAGGTGAGGTGCAGATCAGCGCGTCGGTGGCCCATTCTCCGCGGCGCGTGGAGATGCCCGCCGCCGTCAAAGCGTCGTGGAGCGCTTGGGTCGATGTTCGCCGCGCGTTGGGCCGCAGGCAGACGGGGCCGGGCGAATTCAGTGCTTCGGCCAGGCGCGGCGCCTCGTCGCCGACCGCCGCGGAGAGCTCGTCGGCCAGCCAGCTCGGCACCGACCATTCATCGCGCCAGTCGGAGAGCGGGGTGAGTTGGAGCGCGCCGTCGAGAAGGTGCGCGATGTCGGGCGAGGCGCCGAGATCAGCCACGAGCGCGGCGAGGAGGGTGGCCGGTGAGGCGTCGGGTGTCGTTTGGGCACGGAGCCGACGCCGCCAGAGGCCGACTCCGAAGAGCGCCTCGGCCGTGACCTGTCGTTGCGCGGCGGAGAACGAACGGTTTGCGCGGAGTGTGCGGTCGAGCACCCGGTCGGCAGGCTCTCCGTCGAGCACGCGCTCAATCGCGGGAAGGACGATCGGGGTAAGGCCTTCGAGGGTCGCCCACGGAACCGCAGCCAGCCGTGCTCGGAGCGGAGAGGTCACAACCGGTCCACGGCTCGACGCAGGTTGTCGCGCGCGGCGGAGTCGTAGCGCTGGTGGAAGAAGTCGGAGAGGAAGATGCGGGGGGCGGCGAGGAGCGTGGTGAGGAATTTTCGACGCCCCGCGCGGTAGAGGTCGGGCGCGACGAAGGGCGCGTATTCGGTCGCCACTCCGGCGTCGTAGGCGTCGAAGATGTGCGGTGGGGCTCCGAGAATCGCCATGTCGGCGTCGAGAAAGTGCGCGGCGTCGGGGTCGACGTTTGTCACCGCTCCGTGCCGCGCCGTCAGCTCGATGAACGCCGCCACGCGCTCGATGTCGATGCCCTCGTTCGGGAGGTGCTCGGCGATGGCGTGCCGGGCCAGCTCCGCGCTGCGGGCTTCATTGTCCTTTCGACCGGCGTCGTAGATGGCGTCGTGAAAGAGCGCCGCGAGGACAACTTCACGAGGCTGCTTCCACCCGGGACCGCGGGCTACGTCGTCGACGTGCCGGAGCACTGCCTCGATGTGCGACCACGAATGGTACGCGCGCGGCGGCACGTCGTACGCCGCCCGCACTGCCTGCAGCATCGCCGGAGGAACTGAGAACGGATCCGTCGTCAGTGTTGACATGGTGCAACGTCAGGTCTACACCCCGCGCGCCGCAAAGCCCCATTTTCCCTGATAGCTCAGTTGGTAGAGCAGGCGACTGTTAATC
>JAEUJT010000034.1 GCA_016793525.1 Archangium sp.
TCGCACCCCGGGGGAGATCGAGCGTGCTGGCCGCGAGCCGTTCCACCGTGCGCAGCGACTTCGCGCCTTCACCCGCCCGCAGCGAAATGACCCGCGCCCCGCGCAGCGCCTGCTTCACTGCGGGGTGCAGTCGCAGCACCCGCTCGTCGGCGATGATCACCGCGTCATCGGGCAGCTTGCGCTCGGTGAACGGGCCCCACACGTCGACCACCGGTCTCCACGCGCCTGGTGCTTTCATGACTGGTGCGGCCTCGCCCGCATCGACAACACCGCGTCGGCCAGCACGAGCGACACCATGGCCTCGATGACTGGAACCGCGCGGGGGAGAATGCACGGGTCGTGTCGGCCCGACGTCGCGTGCTCCGCCAGTGTCGCCGGCGGCTTGAACAAGACTCGCAGCGAAAGCGGCTCGCCGTTCGAGAGCCCGCCCTGAATGCCGCCGTACACGTCGGAGGGTGCCCCAGATGCTATGCGCGCATGAAAGTTTCTGCCCGACAGTCGTAAGCGCGCTTCTAAATCGGCCGGGCCCCACACCACGCCGGTGACCGCTCCCACGCCGCTGACCGCGCTGGAGAGCGTCGACTTCAGCTTGCCGAACACCGGCTCGCCCAGGCCCACCGGCAGCCCTTCGGTGCGCACCTCGACCACGCCGCCCCAGGAGTCGCCGTCGGCCTTGGCCTGGAGAATGAGCGCCTCCATCTGCGCCGCGGTGGAGGGGTCGAAGCAGCGCGTCGGGTGCGCGTCGACCTGCGCGCGGGTGAGCCCCGAGGGAGGTGAGGGCGCCACGAGCGCTCCAACCTGCGCCACCCAAGCGGTGGTCCGCACCGAGGGGAGATGCGCGGCCAGCATCGCCTCGGCCACCGTTCCACCGATGACCCGGCACAGCGTCTCGCGCCCGCTCGTGCGCCCGCCGCCCCGAGGGTCGCGGTGCTTGAAGCGCTCGCGCCAGACGAAGTCGGCGTGGCCGGGGCGATCTTCCTTCGCCAGCCTCGCGTAGTCCTGACTGCGCTGGTTCTCGTTGCGCACCACGCAGGCGATGGGCGTGCCGAGCGTTTTTCCCTCGTACACGCCAGACAACACCTCGACCCGGTCGGCCTCGTTGCGCGCGGTGGTCACCGCCGATTGGCCGGGGCGACGACGGTCGAGCGCGGCTTGTATCTGCTCGGTCGTCAGCGGCACGCCGGCTGGGCAGCCATCGACGACCGCGCCCATCGCCGGGCCGTGGCTCTCGCCGAAGGTGGTGAGCCGGAACAGCTCTCCGAAAGTGTTCATCGCACGCCCTCCCACAGCGCTTTCTGCCGCCGCGCTTGCGCAATGAGCCAACGCGGACCGAGTGCGCGGGGTGTACCGCCACGGCCTCGAATCTGCTGCGCAATTCGTCGCCCCGGAGGCCCGTAGGCGATGACCGCCACTTCGGCCCCGGAGAAGCGCAGCACCTCGGGGATCTCCACGCTGGCTGGCCAGGTCCACACGCACGCCCCTCGAATGGGCGTCGAGGTGATGGCCGCGCGCGTCAGCACGGTCAGCGTCGTGCCTCTCGCCGTGGCTGCCACGCGGAGCGCCTCAGTCGCGCCTCCGTCGCCCAAGGCCGTGACGTTCGAGGCACCGAGCGCCTCGAGCACCGCCGCCGCCCCCGCCACGTCGGTGTTCTCTCCGGCCCACCCCGTTGGTGAGGCGAGCAGGGTGTTCACCGCCGGGAGCGCCGCACCGACCGAGCGGGCCGCCTGCTTCTTGAACGGGTTGGTCACCGCGAAGCCCCGGTAGTGCGGCCGCAACGCTTCGAGCAGCGCATCGAGGTCGACGTCGGCCGGCAGCTCGAGCCGGTCGAAGGGCTGGCGGTGCAGCCGGGGTGAGCGCGAGTGCTGCACGGCGCTCCCCAGAATGGCCAGGCGGCGCGGGGCGCGGGTGGGGCTCTGCGCTTCACGCACCGCATCGGCGAGGAAACGTTGACCCGGCGCCGCGGCCCACGTCTCGTCGAAGCGGAGGTAGTCGAGCGCGTTGCGCTGCGCCAACACCGCGCGCGCCGCCGTGGCCAATGGGCCGGTCGCAAGCACGGTGACGCGCTCCGGGCCGTGGCGTTCGATGAGCGCGGCTTGGGTCTCGAGCAGCGTGGCGAGGTGCCGCGGCTCGTGGAGCGGCTCGACGTGTTTGAGCTGCACCGACGCGGGAACGTCGCGCCAGTGGGTCAACGCGTCGGCCACCGTCAACGGCGTCGACGAGTGGAACGAGCGCACGTCGCAGGTGGTGCTGGCCTCCCGGTCGACCAGCGTCGCGGCCTCGAGCCAGGCGTCGGGCGATGCACTCCCGCGCTCCGCCACCAGGAGCGGCAACACGTCGGCCGCGCCGTGGAGCTCCACCGTCAGCGGCGTCACGTCGGTGCGAACCTCGAGCAGGTCGGCGCCGCAGGCCCGAGCGCGCTGAGCGAACGAGGTCGGCTTCACGCTCGGCGGCAGCGTCACCACCCGGCGCGCTCGAAGGCCGCGTTCCAACGCCGCGAGGAACCGCGCCAGCGGCATGGTCTGCACGTCGGCGTGCTTCGCCTCACGTTCGGCGTACACCTGCCGCAGCTCGTCCTCCAACGACAGCTCGGGCCGCAGCCGGGGCCGGGTGGTGTCGCGCGACAGCCGCTCGGCATAGGTCTCGAAGGAGATGGGCACCAGCACCGCCACCGCTCCGCGCAGCGCCTCGGGGTGCGACGAGAGAAAGCCGCCTCCCACCGCCACCACCGCGCCGGGAGCGAGCCGCAGAAACGCCGCGCGCTCGGCCGCTCGAAACGACGGCAGGTCATCGCGAACCCATTCACGCAGCGGGCGTTGACGGCCCAGCATCTCGTCCAGGTCGACCGCCGGTCGGCCCAGGCGGGCGGCGACGTACGGCAGCAGCGCCGACTTTCCCGCCGCTCGATGCCCCACCAGCGCCACCGTCGCACCGCGGGGCACGCCGTCGATTCGCTCGTGGTGGAGCCGCTCGACCTCCGCCATGACGCCAGGGGCGAGCCGCGGATCCACTGCGTCGAGGGCGGTCACAGGGTTGGTGTACTACGCTCCGTTGCTCCAATGCGTTTCGTCTGGCTCCTTCTCGCCGCGCTGTCCGCATGTACGCCAGTGTCGACATCGACCGACCCAGTCGAGGGCGCGGCATGTACGACCGAGGCCGAGGGCTTCTGCAGCTCCACCACGCGGCTGCTCGGCTGCTACGGCCAGGTGTGGGCGGTGGCGAGCGACTGCAAAGGCCCCGACGGCTGCCGGCGGACCGGCGACGACGTCTACGAATGCGACTCGAGCGGCAACTCGGTGGGCGACCGCTGCCCGCGGCAGAGCGAAGGCAAGGTGCGCTGCGACCCCGACGGAGGCGTCACCATTCTCCGCTGCCGCGACGGAGGCTTCGATGTGGAGTTCGTGTGCCCGGGCAGCACCCGCTGCAGCTTCGTGCCCGACGCGGGCCTGAGCTGCCGCTGACTCTCGCCGAGTGCAGCCACTCGAACGCGTTAGCGGGCCTCGGCGCCCTTCGACTTCGGCTTTTTCGCGGCCGGCTTCTGGTCGGCCGCGTCTTCGGCCATCGATGCCTGGAGCTTCTTCATCTTCTTGCGAATGACCTCGCGCTTCAGCGTCGACACGTGGTCCACGAACATCACGCCGTTGAGGTGGTCGGTCTCGTGCTGAATGGCGATGGCCAGCAAACCGCCGGTGGTCATCGTCTGCTGCGCGCCTTGCTCGTCGAGGTAGCGCACCGTCACCGTCGCCGAGCGCACCACGTCTTCGGCCTC
>JAEUJT010000054.1 GCA_016793525.1 Archangium sp.
GCGAGTCGAGCGTGTGCACCACGGCCTGCAGCGCCACCATAGCGTGCGCCTCGGGTGAGGCCTGCGTCTCGGGAAAGTGCGCGCTCCTCCCCTCGGCGTGCGTCAGCGCGTCTGACTGCCCCACCGGGAAGACGTGCTCCAACGCCATCTGCACCGACGCGTGCATCGGCTCGCGCGACTGCCGCGATGGCCTGGTGTGCAGCTTCGGGGTGTGCGTCGCGCCCGGCACCGGCTGCCTCGAAGACAGCAACTGCGCCAGCGGCAAGGCCTGTTCGCCCAACGGAGAATGCGTCGCCTCGTGCACGATGAGCGCCGAGTGCGCGAGCGGAGAGGCATGCTCCAACGGCGCGTGCGTCTCCAGCGGCCCGGCCACCGCCACGCTGTCGGGCCTCGCCACGTTCACCGGGCTGGCCGATCACTCGAGCATCACCGTCACCGTGAAGGGCCCGAGCAACGATCGCGTCACCACCGGCGCGAGCGGCGCGTACAGCTTCGTCGGCCTCAAGCCCGGCCGGTACGAGCTGATCTTCGCCGCGCCTTCGACGCGCGAGCTGCAGCTCTCGGTCGATGTGGCCGCGCTCGCGGGGGCCGACACCACGGTGCCCACTACGTCGTTCACCCCGGTCGGCATTCTCACCGGCAACGTGAAGCTGCAGGGCAACACCCAACACGCCGGCATCCAGGTCGCGCTGGTGGGGCAGAACATCGTCACCAACACCGACACCGCGGGCGACTTCACGCTGCGCAACGTGCCGGTGGGCACACACCAGCTCTTGGCCACCGCCCCGCTCTTCCTCGCGGCGAGCGTGATGACCACGCCGGTCGTCTACAACATGAGCGTCACCCAGCCCGACATCACCATCGCGCCCGCACCGGTGACCACCGGCTCGGTGTTCAGCTTCGTCACCGCGCCGCCCAACACGGGCAAGGTGGGCGTGCCGTACGTGTACACGGCGGTCGCCGGCGGAGGCGGTATTCAGGCCCCCAGCTACGCCGTGGTGCAGGGCCTCGGAAACATGGCCATCGACGCGTCGACCGGGGTGATGACCTACACGCCGTCGAGCAGCGACTCCGGCTCGCACTGGGTCATCCTCTCCGCGACGGGAGGGAACGCGACCGTCTACCAAATCTTCGCGCTCACCATCGAGCAGCCGTTTCGCGTCATCGCGCCGCTCGCCACCGGCAATGCCGATTCGCTCGGCGCCATCACCTGGGCGACGCAGAGCTCGTCGACGGCCACTGTCACCCGCATCGTCGACGGCGGCGTCGCCGCCACGTTCCCCGGCTCGGCGGAGGCGCGCTCGAGCACCTTCACCAGCGCGTCGCTCGTCAACGGCGGCACCATCACCTCGGTGCAGGTGCCCACCGGGACGCTCACCGGCGTGGGAGGAACCGTGGGCACCTTGGGCCTCACCTGGCAAGGGGGCACCGTGGGTTCGGTCGCGCCGACCAACGCCGCGCTCACCGTGGCCTCGAAGAGCGCCTTCCCGGCCATCACCTCGACCCGGCTCATCGACGGAGACGTCATCGCCGACGTCACGTTCCCTTCAGGCGTGGCGCAGAGCATCACCGACGGGCGCGCGGTGCCGACCTCCATCGTGCCCGCGGCGAGCGGCGTGGTGACGTCGGTGACCTCCACGGTGCTCACCGACTCGAGCGCGACCTTCGTCTCGGGCACGGTCAACGGCCAGTGCATCTCGGATCAAGCGAGCACCAACTGGCTCACCATCACCTCCAGCACCGCGACGACGCTCACCATCTCCTCCGGTAACTTGACCTCGATTCTCTCCGCGGGGCGGAGGTACTTCATCGTCAACTGCAGCACGGGCCTGACGCCGTACACGTTGACCCAGACCGGCGCCGCGTTCGGCTCGCTCACCAGCAAGGTGCTCGACTTCTACGAGGCGGGGTACCCCATCAACGACTACGCGGTGGTCTCCAACACCGCGACCACCATTCTCTTCGGCGCGCCGACCTACGTGTTCACCGACCTGATGGCGGTGCCGACGGCGGGCTTCTACACGGTGGCCGATCCCGCGGGCACGCCGGTGACGCTGACCAACCCGTCGGCCGCGTTCGCCGGAGGCCTCAGCGCCACCAACCGCGTCGCGTTCGACAACATGCCCAGCGGCAGCTTCGCCATCACCGCGAACACGGCGACCACCATCACCTTCACCGTGCCGACGAGCTCGCTGGGGACGTTGAGCGCCGCGGGCATGAACTACCGACTCACCAACACCTCGAGCCAGACGCCGGTGACGCTGAGCTTCCCCACCGCCAACTTCCCCTCGTACACCGGGCGTTCGCTGTGGGTCGACGGCGCGTTCACCACGTTTACCGTGGCGAGCAACACCGCTACCTCGATCGTGGTGAACGTCGACTCCGCGTATTTCCCCCTCACCGCGTGGAAAGGCGGGCACGCGGCGGTCTACACCTCGTCTCGGCCGGTCTTCGAGCTCACCGACAGCACCGCCTCGTACCCGGTGAACGGCCTCGCTGGGCTGCGCCTGTTCCGCATCGTGGGCACCTCGGCCGCCTGGCGTGGCACCGTGGTGAGCAACACCGCGACGACGGTCACGTTCACCTCCTCGAACACCGGCACCATTCGCGACCTGCTGACCTTCTTCGACGGCGCGCGCTACGGCTTCGGGACCCAGACCAACACCATTCGCCAGACCGTGACGGTCAACGGCACGCCGAACTGGGCGATCGATTCACTCGTGGGCCGCGCGGTGGCGCAGCTCGACGCACCGGCTTTCGAGGCAACGGTCATGAGCAACACCGCCAGCGCGCTGACGCTCGAGTTCTCCACCAGCTCGACCACCTTCAACGCGTTCGACACCATGCCGGTGGGCGCCGCGCTGGTGATCTCCACCCCGACCGCGCCGTACGGAGACACCGGGTACCGCCTGACGCTGACCGACCCGACCGCGACCTACGGCGTCAACGCGCTCGCCGGCTTCAACGTCGTCAACGACGAGAGCAACGTGGTGGGCTTCGTCCTCTCCAACACCGCGACCCAGCTTCAGCTCTCGGTGACCGAGCTGTCGTACCTCCCCAGGTTGCGGCCGGGCGCGGTGTACGCGCTCGCCAACCCGCAGCTCGGAGGCTGCAGCCCCTCCGGGCGCATCGCGGCGACGGCGACGCTCACCGGCGCGACGCTGACGACCAACGCGTACCAAGGCGTCACCACCTCCAACAGCGGCCTGCTGCAGGTGACGAGCAACACCACCTCGGCGCTCACCGGGTATTTCTGCCCGAGCTCGCTCACCACCATGATGCTCGCGTTGGGCGCGCCGGCGATGGCGACGAACGGAGGGCGCGGCACCATCACCCTCACCGATTCGGCCGCCGCCTACGCCGCCCAGGCGCTGGTGGGACGCCGTCTCTTCTTCCCGCAGCTGAGCGACATCAGCTCTGCCATCACCTCGAACACCGCGACGCAGGTGGTGCTGTCGGCGTCTCCCACCGACTTCACCGAGATCGCGGCCAGCGCCAGCATCGGCGCGCGCTACGTGGTGGTCGACACCAGCAACAACGCCACGGTGAACCTGGTGACGAACCTCTCCCTCGGGGTCGACGCGTTGAAGGGGCGAGTCGTGATGCTCCACACCGCGACGAACAACGACGCGTTCAGCGCCTGGGTCGACACCAACACGGCCACCACGCTGAGCCTTCGCGTGGGCACAAATGACATCGACTCCTTCCTTCCTCCCGAGCGGCCGTTCGATCGCGTCACCACCTCGGCGGGGGCGACCCTCACCGTCACCGACCCGACCGCGGCCTTCACCGCCGGAGCGCTGGTGGGCCAGGCGGTGACGGTCGCTGGCTACCCGATGCAGATCGTCGCCAACACCGCGACGACCTTCACCGCGAGCGCCGCGAGCACCGGCGTGTTGATCGGCGCGCGCACCTCGAACCTGTACACCTTCTCCGGGCCGTCGAGCACGGCGCTGGTCGCGACCTTGGCCAACGGCGATGGCGTCACGGTGAGCAACGATGGCGCTACGCCGACCCTGCGGCGCTACGGCCCGTCGGGTGTGGTGGCGAGGTTCAACGCGCTGAACACAGGCCGGGCGATGACACTGCAAGCCACCACCGCGGTGAGCGGCGGCACCATCAACCTGGTGACGTCGAGTGGCGGCCTGATGACCTTCCGCGACCAGGCCGCGACGCTCACGCCCAACGCGCACGTCGGCTGGCTCCTCCGCGCGCGCATCAGCGGCACCAGCACCTACAGCTACCTGGTGGTGTCGAACACGGCGAAGACCATCACCGTGTACAGCACCTCGAGCACGCCCAGCGTGGGCACGAGCTACACCCTCGAGCCGCTCACCTACACCGTCACCGGTGGTGGACTCACCGCGGGCGCCCTGGTCGGCAAGCGGCTGCGCCTCAACGGAGCGGACCTCGCCATTCGCGGCAACACCGCTACCACCGTGACGGTCGTGCCCTCGTTCACGAGCTATTTCGACGCGTACCCGCTGGCCATCAGCGTCGACGCGACCACGCCGGCGTGGGTGCTCGAGGGCCTCAGCGGCACGGTCAGCGGCATCACCCGCTCCGGCAACGGCTTCGTGGTGGCGTCGTCGACCGGCGTCATTCGCTTCGACGGCACGAGCTGGGCGCGCTTCGGAGAGGTGGAGACCGCGACCTCGGCCAGCGCGTCGGGCACGGTCACCTCGACCTCCGGCACCAACGTCTACGACTCGAGCGCCAACTACGTGTCGAACGCGTTGGCGGGCAAGCGGCTCCGCCTGCCGTCGGGGGTGTTCTCCATCTCCGGCAACAGCCGCGACACCCTTTTCCTCTCCGGCATCGGGAACTTCACCGTGCCGCTGCCCGGCGAGGCGTATTCGGTGCTCAACGACGACGGGCTGACGTCTGCGGCCGACGTGGCCTTCGCCACCAACGTGTTGTGGGTGGCCACTCCGGGGCGCGGGTTGTTCCGCCTGCAGGGTTCGGCGTGGAGCCGGTTCACCGTGGCCTCGACCGAATCGTCACCGGGCCTCGGCAACGGCCTCGCGACCAACACGCTCTACCGGGTGCACTCGGCGTTCGACACCGAGGTCTTCACGTCGGATCAACCCTTCTACTCCGTCGGCGTCTCGCGCCTGTCGATGACCACCTGGACCCAGCTCTCCGCCGCCACCACCGCGTCGGCGCCGGGGCTGACTGACGGGCTGCCCTCGAACACCGTGTACGACGTGCTGTCGCTCGGCTCGTCGACCTGGTTCGCCACCAGCGACGGCGTGGCCCGGCTCGCCGGCAGCACGTGGACCACCATCGGCAGCGTGCAGGGCCTCCCTTCCTCGAATACCGGAGCGCTGGTCACCGGCCCTACGGGACAGATCTGGTACGCCTCGACCCGCGGCCTGGTGCAGCTCAACCCGTGAGGTACATTCGCGCCATGCGCACTCCCTTTGCGTTCGCCAACGGCTTCTCGCTGCCGCTCCTCGCGTCGCTCATCATGGCGTGTCAGCCGGCGGCCCCGGTCACTCCCGGCGAAGCGATGCCCGACTTCACCCTCACCGACGTGAACCCGGCCTCGATGACGGCAGGCCAACCGGTGTCGGTGCGGAGCCTCCAGGGGCGAGTGAGCGCCTGGTACTTCACCCACACCACCTGAGGGTATTGCCGGGGCCAGTTTGGCCTCCTCCAGAACCTGCAGAACGAGCTCGAGGCCGAGGCGCCCGGAGCCTTTGTCGTGCTCGGGGTCAACCTCTCCGGGCACGAAGCGGGCAACGCCGACTTCGTGATGGGGCGCGCGTTGCCGCTGCTGCAAGACACGCCACAGGTCGACGCGTGGAATGCGTGGCACACCGCCTGGCGCGACGTGGTGGTGCTCGACGCGAGCAACGCCAAGCGGGGGGTGTTGAACCTCACCTCCCACGACCTCACCGTGCCGGCCAACTTCGCCGCGCTCAAGCAGCTGCTGCTCGACGCGCGGTGAGCCGGGTCACTTCAGCTCGCTCAGCTTCAGCGTCGCCGCGTCGGCCGGCGCGTCGTGCGCAACCAACTGCCGCTGCCAGGCGATCTCTTCGGCTCGGGCCTCTTTCGACTTGATGCTCTTCGCCAGCTCGAGCTCCCGCGCCGCCGCCCGCTCGGTGATGGTGTGGTCAATCGCGGAGCGGATCTTCTCTTCGATCTGCTTGTT
>JAEUJT010000065.1 GCA_016793525.1 Archangium sp.
TTCTTCCTCAAGCTCGATCGCGCCAAGGCCAACCTCGCCATGGCCCGCTACCTCCTGTCTGACGTGGAGCGGGACATCGTCTTATGAGCGCGATACCCCCGGCCTGTGGGCCCGACAGCGTGCTGCGCGTGCTCTCGACGCTCGAGGTGCTGCCCGCGGAGGCCACCGGCGCGCTGGTGTTCGGCGCGGTTCACAAGATGTCGGGCGTGGTGTTGCTCGAGCGCGGGCGCGTCTGCTGGGCCGCGGCGCAGGGGCTGCAGAAGCGGCTCACCGACCTGCTGCGCGGCTGCTGCACGCCGCCCCTCGAGCACGACGCCATGGAGCGGCTGTTCAACGCGTGTCGCACCTCGCACACGCCGGTGGGCGAGGCGCTGGTCGAGCTGGGCCACGTGTCACCCGAGGCGCTCCGCTCGGCGCTGCTCCACCACACCGCGGAGTCGCTCGCGTCAATCAGCACCTGCGAAGCGGCGCACTGGGTGGAGCACCGGGCGCGCGGCTACCAATCGGCGTACACCTTCTGCGCGGTGGAGCTGCTCTCGTACGCCAGCACCTCGGCGCTGGGTGAGGTGGCGGTGCGGCGGGCCCACGGGAAGCTCGTCGACGTGGCCGGAGCGAGCCGCGACTCGGCGGTGTTCGACCCGGAGGGCCAGACGCTGCTGGCGTGCACCTTCGCCGAGCGCAGCAGCTCGGGGTTGCGCGCGCTGCGGGTCGCGGGCAGCTGGGCCGCGGAGACGCTCGGCTCGACCACGCCGCGCAGCGACATTCTGAAGTTCACCTTCGATGGCCAGGGCGGCAGCTGGCTCGGCTGGCGCGATGCGGGGCTCACCTTCTTGGTGCACTGCCACGACCGCGCTGACTTCTCCTCCATGGTTCGCCGCCTGCACCGCGACGGGTGGACCTCGGCGGTGCAGAGCAGCGTGCCGCTGGGCAACGTCGCGTCGTCGCCCTCCGTCTCAGTCCCCTTACCGACTGTCGTTCAACCGCAGTTCACGCAGCACCCCTCGAAGGAGCACCCACATGGCAACCCCCAAAGAAGCACTCCCCAAGTTGATGGACATTGATGGCTGCATCGGCGTCTGCATCGTCGACTCGAACAGCGGCATGATGCTGGCGGCGGCCGGCGGCGGCACGGCGGTCAACCTCGAGGTCGCGGCGGCGGGCAACACCGAGGTGGTTCGGGCCAAGCGCAAGACGATGAAGGCGCTCAACCTGAACGACGCGATCGAAGACATCTTGATCACGCTCGGCAGGCAGTACCACCTCATTCGCCCGCTGAGCTCGAACGACTCGCTCTTCGTCTACCTCGCGCTCGACAAGACGAAGGCGAACCTGGCCATGGCGCGCCACAGCTTGCAGCAGATCGAGAAAGACCTCGCCATCTAACGCAGCCCCACCCGCAACCCCTGGTGACACACCCATGCCTTCTGAACGTCAAATCGTGGAGACCTTCGAGCACATCGCCGCCGACATTCCCGGCTTCATCGCCGCGTCGCTGGTCGATCTCGATTCTGGAATGACCCTCGGGCTCAAGTCGGCGCGCCCCGACTTCGATCTCGCCGCGGCCAGCGCCTACAACAGCGAAATGGTGAAGCAGAAGCTGAAGATCATGCGCTCGCTGAACCTGAAGACGCACCTCGAAGACATGCTGCTCACGCTGGGAGACCAGATTCACCTGATCAAGCTGGTGACGCCGACGACGTTCATCTACCTGGCGGCCGAACGCGCAAACAGCAACATCGCCATCGTGCGCAACGCGGTGAACAAGTCGGCCAACGCGCTGATCTGACCGGAAACTCCGCCCGTGGCGACGCTCGACCGAGATACGGATGCAGTGGTGATCCGCGTCGTGTACGACGGGCCACCGACCAGCGGGAAGACGACGAGCCTCCGCTCGCTGGCCACGCGCCTCGGGCAGCGCGACGTGTACACGCCCGAGGAGGCCGCGGGCCGCACCGTCTTCTTCGACTGGATGGAGTTCACCGGGGGGCGATTCGAGGGGCGACAGATTCGCTGCCAGATCGTGAGCGTCCCCGGCCAACGAGAGCTCCTGCCCCGGCGGCAGCTGCTGCTCGCCTCGGCCGACGCGGTCATCTTCGTCGCCGACACCACGCGTGCGGGGGTGAACGAGAGCGTGGCGCACCTCGACGATTTGATGTCGCGGGTGAAAGACGTTGGGGGCCTGCCCGTGGGGGTGGTGGTGCAGGCCAACAAGCGTGACCGCCCCGACGCTGCGCCACTCGAGATGCTTCGAGGGCGACCTGGCGTGGCGGTGGTGGAGTCGATCGCCTCCGCCGGCGAGGGCATTCGAGAGGCCTTCGTCTTCGCCGTGCGGCTGGCGTTAGACCGGGTGCGCGAGCAGATGAGCCGCGGCGAGCTGGTGGCCTCCGCTGCGACGACCGACGCACCCGAAGAGCTGTTGAAGGCCATGCGGGCGTTGCCGTTCGACGCCCGAGCGCACGCGCTGTGGCCAGAGCGTGCGCCGACCTCGACGCGTCAGGAAGGCGAGACACCGCGGGTCCCTGACGCGTCGATCCCCGGGGGGTGGATCTGGCCACCGATTCAGGGTCGCGTGTTGCTGCAAGAAGCCACCGCAGGCGCGCTGTCGTCGATTCGCGAGCTCTCGCCCGGTGAGTGGCTGGCGGAGTCGGCGGCCGGCTGGCGATTCCACACCTCGGCGGCGCACCGCTTCACCGAAGCCGATGCCGCGCGCTCGGCGCTCATTCGCTGGGCGCAGGTGCACGCCTCGGTCGCGGGGTGGACCTCGCCGCACCGCTGCATCGCGCTCTGCGAAGACCCGGGGGGCCTTCGCCTCTGGCAGATCGTGCGCAACGAGACCTCGCTGTGGAAGCGGGCCTCCGAGGCGGTGGCGTCGGGCACCGGCATCAACGAGCTCTCGACGTTCTGCTCGCGGGCTGGTCAACGCTGGGCCCAAGCGCCGGTCGAGCTGCCCTGCACGCTGGAGACGGTCGGCGTCGTCGACGGGCTCCCCGCCTTCATCAGCTTGATGCCGAATTCAGATCAGACGAGACCGCCAGACCGCGCCGACCGAACCAGCCGGCTCTGGCACCAGCTCGAGATGCTGGTGAAATCGGAGCGCCGAGCCCCGGCGCATACCCACCTCACGCCCCCAACCGACTCGAGCGCCAGCGCCGGGCTATGAGCGCCGGTCAGGCTCGTCGTCAGGCAGCTGCACCGTCGCTGGGAGGACTCCGGCGTCGACCACCGAGCGAACGAAGCGCATCGGGTCGAAGACCGGCCGTTGCTGCGGCATCTCGAGGGTGACGGTCTGCTCATTGCCCCCGCGAGAAAATTTCACCGACATCTTCGCCCCGCGCTCACGAATGGCGTCGATGTACGCCACCCAGCTCGGCGTCGGCACGCCGTTCACCTCGAGCAGCACGTCGCCATACTGCAGGCCCGCTTGCTCCGCCGGGCTGCCGCGGAGGCACCCGAGAATGCTCACGCCGCCAAGCGCGCTCGCCAACCGCTCCAAGTCGTCTGGGTTCATGCCGGTGGACCCTCTGATGTGCCGTAACCGGGGGAAGTGAAGGGGCGCACCACATTGTGGCGAGCGCCGCGCGAACCCTCGAATATCACTCGGGCACTAGCGCACCGAAAGCGTGAGCCGGAGCGGCACTTTCTCGATCAGGCACTGCTCCGCGCTGCACACGCTGAAGGCCAGCGTGCCGGCGACCACCGCGTCTCCCGCGGCACCTGCCGTGAAGGGCACCTTGGCCGACGCCGCGCAGGCCTCGGTGGGCTGCTTCTCGCACGGCGTTTTGTGCAGCACGTCGCGCAGCGGAATGGCCGGCGACGCGAACGTCACCGTTGCGTCTTTCGCGGTGGTGAACTTCACCGGGTAGTCGGCGTTCACGTGGTACCCCGCGCGAGCCTCGATGGAGACGATGACCTCTCCGGCTGAAGTGGGTGGGTACGGGCCGACTGGCGCGAGCGTCACCGCATAGGTCTCTGCCTCGACGCGCGGGGCGCCCACGGCCTCGGGGGCACGCGCCGGAGCGACGGGCGGAGCCACCACCGGCGGTTGGGTACACGCCGCGAGCAACAGCATCACGGTCCAGCGCGGCACGTCAGCTCCCGTACTTCACACCGCAGCCGTACGCCTTGGTGTCGTTGGTCTTCACCGGGCGGCCCGCGGCCAGATCGTCGAGGGCGGCGTTGACGTAGTTCACCAACGTGCCGCCGGTGGGCGACGCGCCTTCACCGTCGGGCGAATTGTCGATGGCGCCGCGGTACACGAGCTTGCCGTCTTTGTTGATGACGAAGACATGCGGGGTGTTCGTCGCGCCGTACGCCTTGCCGGTGGCGCCGGTCTCATCGAGCAGCACTGGGTTGCTCATGGCGAAGGTCTTCACGCCCTCGCGGTTCTTCTCGACGCCCGCGCCCTGCTTGCCCACCGCGCCGGAGTTGATGCTGAGCCACACGATGCCTTTGGCGGTCTGCTTCTTCGCGGTGTCGACGAGGGAACCCTTGGTGTGGCTCGCCTTGACGTACGGGCACTCGGGGTTGAACCACTCGAGCACCACGGTCTTGCCTTTGAAGTCGGCCAACTTCACCGTCTTGCCGTCGAGGTCTTTGAGCGAAAAATCGGGGGCCGCCGCACCCAACTCAGCGCCGGCCGCCAACGTGGAACCAGAAACAGCCATCACCGCCACCATCAGGAGCGTTCGCATGTGAGCGAGCTACTAGAACGCGCGGGTGAACGGCAGTGGCTTGCGCATGCGCACCAGCAAAACGAGGGGGAGCAGCACGTAGGGGGTGTTGAACGAGAGGAACTTCACCGGGTTGGGCGTGCGCCACTCGGGTTCTCCGAAGAACTCGACGCCGAAGACGATGACGCCGGTGATGGTGGAGATCATCGTCGCGTAGATGACCGACGGCAGCTGAATCGCGTTCCACCCTCGGGCGAGCGCCGCCACCAGCACCACGTAAAACGGCATGTAGACGAAGGCCGACAAGCCGGTGACGAAGCGCATCCACACCGGGGGGTGCATGAACAGCGGGTCGGTGTCGTGCGCGTACCAGTAGTTCGAGTTGACGAAGAAATTCTCAGACGGCTGGCTGATATCGACGCCGAGCGTGGGCAGCAGGTCGCTGATGATCGACGTCACGGTGAAGGCGGAGAACACCACCATGAAGAACACGTCGATTTTCCGCTCGCGCAGCGGGAGGTTGGGGGCAGTCACGCCCCGCTATTTGCCGGTGCTCTGGAACAGCTTCAAGTATTCGCCGTAGCCCTCGGCCTCGAGCTTGGCGACGGGCACGAAGCGCAGCGACGCGGAGTTGATGCAGTAGCGCAAGCCGCCCTTGTCTGACGGGCCGTCGTCGAACACGTGGCCCAGGTGCGCGTCGCCCGACTTCGAACGAACCTCGGTGCGCACCATGCCGTAGGCCATGTCGCTCTTCTCGACGACCACCTGCTTCTGCACCGGGCGGGTGAAGCTGGGCCACCCGGAGCCGGAGTCGAACTTGTCGGTCGAGCTGAACAGCGGCTCTCCGGTGGTGATGTCGACGTAGAGGCCGGCCTCGTGGTTGTCCCAATACGCGTTCTTGAACGGCGGCTCGGTGCCGCTCTCGCACGTCACCTTGAACTGCTCGGCGGTGAGCGTCTTCTTCAGCACGTCGGTCGATGGCTTGGCGTAGCTCTTCACGGGCAACTCCCTTTCTGGAACCGAGGCCGCTGGGGCCTTGGCCTTCTTCACATTCTGCGCCCAGGTGACCGCGGCGACCACGGTGAAGGCGACGAAGGAAATGAGTGCGAGGCGAGGCATAAGCGCTCCCAGCGAGTGGTGACTGTCAGGGTACGCCCGACCTCGACTTTGGTTTCACCGCGGGGCGATGGGCGCCTTGGCGAAGCGGCCCCAGGCGATGAACGCCGCTAAGCCGCCCATCACCAGGTTGATGGGCAGACCGGCCTCACCGCGCATGGTGTGAAAGCCACCGGCCAGAATCATGATCAGCGTCAGGCCCGACGCGGCGATGGGGGTCAGCTTCGGCTGAATGCGCAGCGCGGAGGGGAGGATGAGGCCCAACCCGCCGAGGAATTCGGACACGCCGATGAAGCGCACCAGCGCCTCGGGAATGGCGCCGGCCCACGGCATCTGCGTCGCGAGCTCAGCGATGGGCTTGGTCGCCTTCATCGTGCCCGCCATGAGGAACGCGAGGCCGAGCAGCACCTGCACCACCCACAGCGCGATGTGCAGGGCCTTCGAGGGGGGCTTCGATTCAATCGCGGCGGCGGTCATGACGTTCTCCGAGCTGGTTCTTGTTTGGTGGTTAGTACCTGTTTGTAACAAGGTATGGAATGACAGCCACCTCAACTCAACGCAAGGAGGCACATTGAAGTCACCCCGTCACCCCCATGTGCCTGACCCTCATGCTTCGTGCGTCGCGGCGCGCGAGGTGCTGAACCGCGTCGGCGACAAGTGGAGCGTCTACGTCATCGGCCTCCTCGGCGACGGCGCGAAGCGCTTCAGCGAGATCAAGCGAGCGGTCGAGGGCATCTCGCAGCGAATGCTCACCCTCACCCTCCGCGGGCTGGAACGAGACGGCCTGGTGACGCGCACGGTGACGCCCTCGGTGCCCCCGCGGGTCGACTACGAGCTGACCGCGCTCGGCCGCACGCTGCTCAAGCCGGTGCGCGCCTTGGCGGCGTGGGCGAGCGCCAACCGGGTCGAGATTCAGGCCGCGCGCGACGCGTTCGACACCCGCGCCAGCTGAATGCCCTCACTGAGGCGAGAAGGCACGCCTCCACGGGGTACCTCGGCAGGACCAGGTGGGCACGTGGGTTGCTGGAGCTCGCGGTATGCGACGACTCCTCGGGTTGGTTCTGTTTTCAGGCTGCATGGCTCCGGTGGGCGCGGCGCTCGACGCTGAAGACATCGGCCGTGGTGGCGACTTCGACCTCACGCTGTGCGGCCCCGGCGTGTCGCCTCCCCTCACCTTCCTCCCCGCGCGCAACACCATCGGCAAGGTCGCGCTCGGGGTGTGCGGCAACTTCACGTCAGACAACACGAGCACCATCGATGGCGAGGTGCGGGTGCGCGGCTCGACACGTGTCGCCTCTCCAGTGCGCATCAGCGGGTCGTTCTTCACCGGCGCGGCGGTGGAGTCGCCCAACACGCTCGACGTCGAAGGCAACTTCGCCACCGCGGGCAGCTGGACGGTGAGCGCCCCGGCGCACGTGGGCGGCGACGCGACGGTGAGCGGCACGCTGCGGCACGACAACACGGTCGACATCGGTGGGAGGCTCACCGCGGAGAGCGTCACCGGCGGCGGCGCGCTGAACGTCGGCTCGATGGTACTCGCGGCCTCGACGGTGCCCATGCCGCTCGACTGCAGCGGAGCGCCGAGCGCACATTCGCTGGCGACGGAGATCGACGCGCACCCCGATTCACGCGCGACCACCACGTTGCACCCCGACGCGCTGCGCGACATTCGTCAGCCGACGGAGCTGAGCTTCGGCTGCGCGCAATACGAGGTGTCTGAGCTCACCAGCAACAACACGCTGCGGCTGCGCATCACCGGCCCCACGGTGCTCGTGGTGCACGGGCGGCTCCACATCGCCTCCCCGACGTTCATCGAGCTCGAAGACGACGCGACGCTCGAGTTGATCGTCGACGGAGCGCTCGACATCGACAACACGTTGACCATCGGCGACCGCGACCACCCCGCGCGCGTGGTCGTCTCCGGAGACATTCGCGTGGCATCTCCGACGCGCATCTACGGCGTGTTGATGGCGCCGGACTCCTCCATCGCAGGCGACAACACGCTCGATGTCTACGGCTCGATGTACGTGGGGGCAATGCGTGTGGCTGCACCACTCGTCATACACTCTGGCCCGAAGGTGGGCGTCGAGGGCTGGCCCACTCCATAAGTGCGCTGACCTTTTCGGCCGTCTCCGCCGGAGCGCGAGCAGAAGCATGAAGGCGCTCAGCGAGTCGGCGGCGCTGCAGCCGCAGCCCCCGGTCTGGCCAGGCTCGCTGCCACCATCGGTACAGGTGCCCGAGGCGCACTCGAGCGGAGCGCACCGGTGCGTGGCCGCGTTGCAGGTACCACTCGCGCAATCACCGTTGGCGACGCACTCCACACACACCGCGCCGGCGACGTCGCATCGGCCCGCATCACATTCGAGGTCGCTCGCGCACCCGGCGGCGCAGGTGTTGCGCGTGACATCGCAGTGCTGGCTTGGGCAGCTCGCGTCGACCAGGCACTCGACACACGCCCCGGTGGCTCCGTCGCACACGGCCTTCGGCGCAGCGCAGTCGCTGTTCTCCGTGCAACGCGCGACACAGCTCGGCGTACCGACCCACGCGCCGAAGGTGCAGGTCGGGTCGCCGCCGGCTTTCAAGAAGCCAGCGTCGCAGGTGAGCGCGCACGTCGTTCCCGAGGCGGCGCCGATGCAGGTGGCGTAGGTGCCGTTCGAGACGACCCGCGGGGCGCCGCTGCACGCGGTGGGCTCACACCTCGGAGCGGCGCCGGTCCACTCGCCCGCGGTGCAGAGCGGGTTGGTGCCCGTTTTGGTGTACCCGGCGTTGCACGTCAGCTCGCACGTCGCCCCCGAAGCGGAGCCGGCACATGACGCGTACGCGCCATTCGCGACCGCGGGCGGCTCCGACGCGCAGGCATTGGGCGCGCAGGTCGGCACACCACTCCACACGCCGACCGAACACGACGGATCCGCGCCGGCCTTGGTGTAGCCAGGGTCACACGTCAGCGCGCAGGTCGAGCCAGATGCGGTGCCCGTGCACGCGCCGTAGCTGCCGTGCGTCACCGTTGGCGGTGC
>JAEUJT010000134.1 GCA_016793525.1 Archangium sp.
GAAGAGCTGCCCGCCCGCTTCGTGGTCCCCGCGCTCGATGACATCGAGCGGGTGTTCAAAGAGCGTTGCGCCGCCGCTGGCATCACGCACGGCACCATTCGCCGTTTCGGCACGCCGCGTCGCTTGGCGCTCCTCGTAGACGGGTTGGTCGAGAAGACGGCCGACGCCGTGAAAGACGTGCAAGGCCCGTCTGTCCGCGCGGCCTTCGAAGCCGACGGCACGACGCCGAAGACGCCGGCCATCAAGTTCGCCGAAAGCGTGAAGCAGCCGGTGAGCGCGCTCAAGCGGGTGACCACGCCCAAGGGCGAATACCTCGTCGCCACTGTGGAGGAAAAAGGCCGTCGCACGTTCGATCTGCTCTCCGAAGTGCTGAACGCGTGCGTGCGCGGCATCGGCTTCGCCAAGTCGATGCGCTGGGGCGACGTGGAGCAGTCGTTCGGCCGCCCCCTTCAGTGGATCGTCGCGCTCTTCGGAGGCGAAGTCGTGCCGGTGACGTACTCCGACGTGAAGAGCGGCCGCGCCACGCGTGGGCACCGCTTCCTCGCGCCCGCGTCCATCACCCTCGAGAAGCCGAGCGACTACGAGGCCGTGCTGGAAAAGGCCAACGTCGTGGCGAGCGTCGAGAAGCGCCGAGCGATGATGCTCGAGCGCATCGCGGCAGCGGCGAAGAAGGCCGGTGGCGAGGTGCTGCCTGACGAGGCGTTGGTGGAGCAGGTGGTGAATCTGGTCGAGCTCCCGTGCCCGGTCGTCGGCACGTTCGAGGCCCGCCACCTCGACCTGCCTCCCGAGGTGTTGATTCAAGAGATGAAGAGCCACCAGCGCTACTTCTCGCTCGTCGACGCGAAGGGCGCGCTGCTGCCCAAGTTCATCGCCGTGTCGAACACGCCGGTGAAAGACGAGGCGCTCTCCATTCGCGGGTACGAGCGGGTGCTGCGCTCGCGGCTCAGCGATGGCCGGTTCTTCTTCGATGAAGACCGGCGCACGTCGCTCGAATCGAAGCTGCCCAAGCTCCAGCGCCGCGCGTGGATCGAAGGCCTCGGCAACATGACCGAGAAAAGCGACCGCATTCAGTGGCTCGCAACCAAGCTCGCCGAGCGAGTGGGGAAGCCCGAGCTGAAGGCCACCGTCGGGCGCGCCGCGGCATTGTGCAAGGCCGACCTGAACACGGGCATGGTGGGGGAGTTCCCCGAGCTCCAGGGCGTGATGGGCCGCGAATACGCGCTCCACGACAAGGAACCGAAAGACGTGGCGGTCGCGATTTTCGAGCACTACCTGCCGCGAAGTGCGGGCGACGGGCTGCCCAGCGGAGATGCTGGCGCGCTCATCGGCCTCGCCGATCGTCTCGACTCGCTCGCGGGTTTGTTCGCCCTGGGCAAGAAGCCGACCGGCGCGAAAGACGACTTCGCCCTCCGCCGCGCGGCGCTCACCTTCGTGCGCATCGTGGTGGCCAAGGGCTATCGGTTCAACCTCGAGCTCGCCATTCAAGACGCGCTCTTCCAGAACGCTGGCACGCTGCCCGGCTCGAAGACGCTGGCGCAGATGACCGCCGGCGTGAAACAGAAGACGAACGAGCCGATCTCCGCCCAGCTGCTCGAGTTCTTCCGCGGCCGGTTGGAGTCGACGTGGCGAGAGAGCCACCGGGCCGACGTGGTCGACGCGGTGCTGTCTGCGAAGAATGGGTTCAATGATCTCGTGGGCGCGCACAAGCGGCTCGACGCGCTCTCGGCGTACGTCGCCAAGAGCGACTTCGCGGCGCTGGCGGCCACGTTCAAGCGGGTGGCGAACATCGTCGAGAAGCAGGCCAAAGACATCGAGAAGGCGCCGGTCGACGCGTCGAAGTTGACCGACGCGGCCGAAAAGGCGCTCCACACCCAGGTCTCGGCGGTGCGCGACGCGGTGCACGCCGCGATCAAGGCCGACGACTTCGCCGGCGCGCTGGCCAAAGTCGTGCCGCTCAAGGCCCCGGTCGACGCGTTCTTCGATCAGGTGATGGTGATGCACGACGAGCCGGCAATCAAAGCGAACCGGGTGCGTCTGTTGATGGACATCGCGTCCCTCTTCGGCGAGGTGGCCGACTTCTCGAAGATCCAGACCGAAGCGAAGGCGGCGTGACCGGAATGACGCGGTACGTGGCAGCAGGTGTGGTGGTGCTGACGCTCGTGGTGGCGGCGGGGTGCCCGTCGAATTCGCAGCTCAGTCGGCCTCCGCCAGTGCAGCAGTTCTATTTCCCCACCGGCATCGTGCACGTGGCCAGCAGCGCGTCGAGCGACGGCTGGCTCTTCGTGGCCAACGCCAACTTCGACAAGCGCTTCGTCGGAGGCTCAGTCACCACCGTCGACCTCTCCCGCGTCGGGCTGCCCACGTTCGGCCAGCCCGTGGTGGGGGCGCCTCCGCAGCTCACGGCGCTGGGCATCGACGACGCCGGCGTGGCGTTGATCTCGAGCTTCTCGGGCGAGATGACCGCGCTCGCGCTCGACGATCGCCGGGTGCGCCTCTTCATCCCCTCCCGCAGCGAAGGCATGAAGTTCCACGCCCTCGACGCGACGCTGCCCGCGACCTCGGGTGCGCCGGTGGTGCTCAGCTGCTCCACGCCATCGGGAGATGGGCCAAACGATTGCGCCACCAACGCGCCGTCGCTTTCCCCGAGGGCCACCGAATACAGCACCACCGGGCTGCCGCGCGCCCCGGGGCCCTTCGGCGTCGGCGTGGGCGTGCACGCGTGCGACGCGCTGAGGGCGTGTTCCGTCGGGCGCTGCGAGCAGGGGCGCTGCGTGCAAGACGGAGCGGGCGGAGTCGAGCCCGTCGCCGACGTGTTCGTCACCCACATCACCCAGGCCGACTCGCCCACCGGCAGCACGCTCAACACCCGCGGCTACCTGGTGAAGCTCGACGCGACCCAGCCCACGGTGACCGACAGCGCTTTCATCGACATCGGGCCCGGCGCCAGCAGCAGCGTCGTGGTGGGGCGCCGCTTCGCGTTTGTCACCGGTCGTTTCATCAGCACCGCCACCAACTTGTTGCGCATCGTCGATACGGCGTCGCTGGCCACGTCGACGCCTCGCGTGTTGACGCCCACGCTGCCGCCGTTCACCGAGGCGCGCGGCCTGGCGCTGTCGAGCGACGAGCGGAGGCTCTACATGGCCATGCGCGGCCCCGACGCGCTGCTGGTCGCGGTCATCGATGATCCCGAGGCGCCGCAGCCGGTGCTCCAGCCGCTCTGCCGTGGCGAAGAGTGCGGCATCACCCTGCCCAGTAGCCCCAACTCGGTGCAGGCCATTTCCCGCCCGGGCGCGCGCGATCTGGTGCTGGTGACCTGCAGCGGCAACGGCGGCTCGCTCGCGTTCTACGACGACCAGACGGGTACCTTGGCCACCGAGATCATCGGCGTCGGTCTCACCCCCTTCGGTATCGCGGTCGATAGGCGCGGCGCCGGCGCGCGGGTCTACGTCAGCAACTTCGACGACGGCCGCATCGCGGTCATCGACGTGCCCGATCTCGCGGCTCCCTCGGGTGCGCGGCTGGTGGCGCACCTCGGCGACCAGCAGCTGTGCCTCACCCAGGGCCTGCGCAACCCGCAGCTGTGCGACGGAGGCGTGCGATGACCCGCGCCGCTTTCGGGCTGGAAACACGGCCCTTCGTGCTCCTGGCGCTGGTCCTTCTCGCAGGGTGCTCGTCGGCGACGGGCTCAACCGCTGGTCGCGTGTCGGGGCCCCATGACATCGCGCTCACCGACGACTACCTGTTCATCACCTCGGCCGACTCGAACGAGCTGCGGGTGCTGCGCCTGACGGTGCCGGGCTCGTCGTTTCGCGGCTTCGTGCGCGCTCCGAACCCGCTCGAGCCGCTCTCCATTCCCACCATCGACCGGCCGACGCAGCTGGCGCAGGACGAGCGCTGGGTCGACGGCAGAGCAGGGCAGGGGAGCTACGTCTTCGCCAGCCGCCCGGGGAGCGCCGAGATCTCCGTGGTCGGCACCACCCCCGAGTCGTTCCGTGAGGTGCGCCGGTTGGTTTTGCCCTCGCCGGTGACGGCGACCGCCGCGGTGCAGGTGAACGGCGACGGCCGCAGCCGGCTCTACGCCGCGGTGCTCGACGGGGCGCGAGCGGTGTTGTTCGCGGCTGATCTCCCCACCTCGGCCGCCGAGCTCCATGCCTTCGACGTACAAGCCGCGCTGCGGGTGCTGACGCCCTTCGACGGCGAGTCGATCGTCACCATGCTCATCGTCCCCGCCTTGGCCGGTCGCACCGTTGACGGCCGCCCCTTCTGCGACGACGCCGCGCAGCCATGCCTGGTCCTTGCCACGCGCCGCCTCGGAGGTGGCTCGGGCCGCACGGTGATGCTCGAGCCATCGACGCTCCGCGCGGTGCCGTTGGCGTTCCCCGGCCCGGTGCGCGTGCTGGCGACGCATGGCCAGTCGGTGGCGCTCGACGCGAACGGAGAGAACCAACTCGTGCTCCGCGCCGGGCAGCGGGTGGTGGCGGTGCTCGACGAAGAGGCCTGCGGCGGCCCGGGCTGTACCGGCGTGGTGGCGGTGGAGACCGTGTCGGCTCAGAGCGCCGAAGGGTTCGCTCCGCTCGTCGACACCGAGGGCCGACCGGTGCCTCCGTTGACGTTCGGCGGAGCGCCGCCGGTCGGCATCACGATCGGCGTCAACCGCTCGATGCGCAGCGAAGACGGTGGCGCCACGCTCTACCTGCCTTCGACCGTCGACGGCACGACGCTCGCTCGCCCTGTTTCCGCGCTGGGCGTGGCCACGGTGGCCGACGGCACGGTGACGTTCTTCGACGCCACGACGATGAAGCAGCTCGACGCGGCCGACTCCCTCCCACGGGTCGAAAACGTGCGCTTCGAGCTCGACGGCGGAGCGCTGCCGCTCGTCTCCGGCCCCTTGATCGACGCCTCGGTCCGCATCGCCGACGGGGTGTGGTCGAGCGAGACCATCGCGGTCGAGTGGCGGGGCGCGCTGACCGATGGCCCGGTTCAGGTCAGCTCGTCGACCACCACCTTCGCGGTACCCGAGTCGGTGGCCGCGCGCGTGGCTCCAGGTGACGTGGCGCGCTTCGAGGCCTGCGGCGACGCCTCCGTCACCGCCGTCGCGACCGGGAGCATCACCGTCGACGCGCTTCCCCCCGGCTGTACGCCGACCGCCTTCGCCATTGCGGCAGGGGGCGCGGCACCGATGGTGGTTCGCCGCAGCACCACGCCGACCTACCTGGGCCGCGCCAGCAGCGGAGGCCGCTTTCGGTGGAACCCGCCCGGCGCGGTGGCCTCGGCGCCAGCGCTCGAGCTGTATTTCGGCACAGAGACCGACATCGCCCCACCTCAGGCCGGGGCCCGGTGGCTGTTCGACGTGATCGACGACGCCTCGCCATTTGCGCTCTCGCTCGACTTGACGCAGACCAGTTGCGGAGCGGTGAGCGTGCGGCAGCTTCCCGGGAGGCCGCTGCTCGATGAGCTGCGAGGGCGGTTGTTCATCGCGTACCCATCGGTGAATGGCGTCGCTGATCTCAACCCGGCCATCGCGTTTCGTGGCTCGATCGACGCGAATTCGGGCGTCACGTGCTACCGGTAGTTTGGTGACTCGCCCAAATGGGGATATCTTCTGGCGAAACCCGTCACAGGGTTTATTCACGCCATGATGGATCCAAGTACCCGGCCGCCGCGTAAGGTCGCCATCGCCGACCACATTTGGCAGACGTTCGAGGAGATGGCCTCGCAGATGGGGTCTGACCGCGACGCGCTGATCAACCAGGCGATGTTCATGTTTGCGCGGTTGAACGGCTTTCTCGATTCAGCCAACGGAGCCGCCCCGGCAGCGACCGCGCCGTCTCCGCGCGCCGGGGCCGCGACCAAGTCGCCCGGCTCGCCTCCGCAGCTCAAGCCCGTCGCCTCGGCGCCGCGCCCAGCCGACCCACCCGTCTCGATGGACGAAGATCCAGTCCGTCGGCAGGTGCAAGAGCGCGTGCTCGAGACCGCCGCAGAGCTCGAACGCCTGATCAAGTCGAAGAACCAGAACGGCGGTGCCGCTCCGCCCGACGCCTCGATGGACAGCGGGGGCGACGACAGCGGCGGCATGAGTGTCGATCTCGAAGTGAGCGGCTCGTCGTCGAACGGCGCGCCCGCGCTCTACATGATGATTGAGGGCGGCGAGCTCGATCGCATCGGCAAAGATCGCTTCGTCATCGGCCGCGGCAAGCACTGCGACTTCGTCATCAACTCCGGCAAGGTGTCGCGAGAGCACGCGGTCATCGCGCGCGATGGCCCCGAATACTTCATCGAAGATCTCGGCTCGTCGAACGGCACCTGGTTCAACAAGCAGCGCATCAAGCGCCGCAAGATCGACGACGGCGACGAGTACTTCATCTGCAGCGAGAAGGTGAAGTTCGTCTACCGCTGAGCCGTGCCTGGCAACATCGTGACTGGCAACCCCGTGACTGGCAACACCGTGTCCGGAGTGCTTCTCGATGTCGTGCTGGCCGCGGCGGTGCTCGCCAGCGCGTGGAGCGACCTCTCGCGTGAGCGCATCATCGGGTGGATCCCCGCTGGGGCGATCGTCGGGTCGCTCGCCCTCCGGCTGGTCGTCGACGGCGTTGGAGACCCGTGGACCGGAGCGCTGTCTGGCCTGTTGGGTGGCGCCACCACCGGCGCGTTGTTCGCCGGCTTTGCGCTCTGGGGCCGGCGCTTGGGGTGGGACGACGTCGCGCTGTTGATCGCCGTTGGGTCGAACCGCGGCTTCCCCGCCTGCCTCGATGCCTCGATGCGCATCGCGTTGGTCGGCGCGGCAGGGGCGGTGGTGTTCGCGCTGTCGCGAGGCCGGGTCTCTGATACCCTGCGAGCCGTCTTTCGACGGAGTGGTGATGCGGTGACGATGCCGTATTCGCTGGCCGTCGTGCTGGGCAGCAGCTGGGCCTGGTTGAGCGCTGCGTGAGGAGAGCCGTGATGGTGATGGGCAGGTATCTGCGGTTGGCAGCGTTGGCCATGGCGGTCGCCTCTCCGGTGTTCGCGCAAGAGGGCGGCACCATCAGCTTGGGCGTCGGCACCCAGAAGGTGATCACCGTGCCCGGCATTCAGCGGGTCGCGGTCGGCGATGCGGCCGTGGCCGACGTGAAGACCATCGGCAACAACCAGCTGCTGATCATAGGCTCGGCCGAGGGCAAGACCACGCTCCTGTTGTGGAAGACGTCGGGCCAGCGCGTCAGCTACCTGGTGTCGGTGCGGCGGCAAGACCCGAACGAGATCATCGGCGAGATCAAGAAGCTGCTCGGCGAGATCGAAGGCGTCAGCGTGCGCATGGTCGGTGACCGCATCTACCTCGACGGCCAAGCGTACACCCAGGCCGACTCCGACCGCATCGATCAGGTCGTCAGCCTGTACCCGAACGTGAAGAGCTTCGTGAAGATCGCGCCCAACGCGAAGAAGTTGGTCGCGCAGAACTTGAACGCCGCGTTTCAGAAGTCGGGGCTCAAGAACGTCACCGCCTCCGTGGTCGGCGCCACCATCTTCCTCGAGGGCTCGGTCGAGTCGCAGCAAGACCTGCAGAAGGCCGACCTGATCACCAAGGCCATCGGCGAGAAGGTCGAGAACCTGCTCGCGGTCGGCATTCGCCGCATGATCTTGACCGAGGTGCAGTTCGTCGAGATCCGGCGCGACTCGAAAGACCGCTACGGCATCAAATACCCGACCGACATCGCGGGCAGCGCGAGCGCCGCGATCAGCATCTCGCGCGACCTCTTTCCGGGGAACTTCGCCGAAGGCGCGCTCAGCTCGGGCTTCAACGCGGGCAGCAGCTTCAACGTGGGTTTTCAGAACAACGACGGCTACGGGCGGCTCCTGGCGCAGCCGAAGCTGGTGTGTGCGAGCGGCGAGAAGGCCGAGTTCATGGCGGGCGGCGAGGTGCCCATTCCGCTGATCACGAACAACCAGTTCTCCGTCGAGTACAAACCGTACGGCGTCATTCTCAAGATTCAGCCCACGGCCGATCGCAACGGCAACATTCAGACGGCGATCGAGGCCGAGGTCTCGGAAATCGATCTCTCGGTCGCGGTCTCCGCCGGAGGTGGCGCGTCGATCCCCGGGTTCCGCACGCGCAAGGTGAAGACCAACGTCACGGTGCGGCACGGCGAGACCATCGTGCTCTCGGGCGTGTTCTCGCACGACGAGCAGAAGGCGGTGTCGAAGTTGCCGGGCCTCGGGCACATCCCGATCATCGGCGAGCTGTTCAAGAACCGCGCGTTCGACTCGAGCAAGCGCGAGCTCGTGATTTTCGTCACCCCCCGAATCGTCAACCCCGACTCCGACAAGATTCGCACCATCATCGAAGACGTGAAGAGCCGGTACAAACAGGCCCGAGGCGAAGTGAGCTTCGGCATCTTCGATTGACGATTCTGGTAACCTCCCGCGCCCTATGTTTTTGATCACGCTGACCGAGAAGGGCGGCGAACCCGAGCAGCTCACCATCGAAAAAGATGAGGTGACGCTGGGCCGGCTCGACGGCAATGACCTGGTGCTCAACAAGGGCAACGTGTCGAAGTACCACTCCCGGTTCGTGGTGAAAGACGGGCGGTACATCGTGGTCGACCTCAAGTCGACCAACGGCACGTTCATCAACGGCAAGAAGATCGCCGGACCCCAGGTGGTGAAGCCCACCGATCGCATTCAGATCGGCGACTACACGATCAACATCGAAGCCCCGTCAGAAGAAGACCTCGCTGGGGCCGACGAGGGCGAGGGCGACGAGGAGCCGGTCGACGACGAGGGCGAGAGCGACGAGGCCTCAGACGACGAACCAGCCGACGATGAGGTCGACGAGGCGCCCCGGCGCAACATGCCGGCGTCGATGAAGAACGCCGCCCGGCGCCGGGGGAAGGCGCTCGACCCTCGGGCCGAGGCGTACGCGGCGCTGCAGAAAGACATCCACGAGCGGCTGATCGAGTACCTCGATCTCCGCCGCCTGGACATGGACAAGCTGGGCGACGAGGAGCTGTGGCGCCGCACCGAGCGCGCCATTCGCGACATTCTCGACCAGATGGAGGCCGACCAGGAGATCCCGGACGGGATCGACCGCGAGTCGCTGCTCACCGACGTCTTGAACGAGGCGCTGGGCCTCGGGCCGCTCGAGGCGTTTCTGGCCGACGACGAGATCTCGGAGATCATGGTCAACCATGCGAACCAGATCTACATCGAGCGCAAGGGCAAGCTGACGCTCTCGGAGAAGATCTTCTCCTCGAATCAGGCGGTGCTCGGGGTCATCGAGCGCATCGTGGCCCCCATCGGCCGGCGCATCGACGAGTCGAGCCCCATGGTCGACGGCCGCCTCAAAGACGGCTCGCGCGTGAACGCGATCATCCCCCCGCTGGCGCTCAAGGGGCCGTGCATCACCATTCGCAAGTTCAAGCGCGAGGCCCTGCGCATCGACGATCTGATCAAATACAAGACCGTCACCCCCCAAATGGCGGAGTTTTTGGAGATGTGCGTCAAGGCGCACAAGAACATCGTCATCTCCGGCGGCACGGGCTCGGGCAAGACCACGACCCTCAACATCATCAGCTCGTTCATTCCCGAGACTGAGCGCATCATCACGGTCGAAGACGCGGCCGAGCTCCAGTTGCACCAAGAGCATTGGGTGCAGCTCGAGTCCCGCCCGGCCAACCTCGAGGGCAAGGGCGCGGTGACGATTCGCGACCTGGTGAAGAACTGCCTGCGCATGCGGCCGGAACGCATCGTGGTCGGCGAGTGTCGCTCGGGTGAGGCGCTCGACATGTTGCAGGCGATGAACACGGGCCACGATGGCTCGCTCACCACGCTCCACGCCAACACCCCGCGCGACGCGCTGGCGCGCCTCGAGACGCTGGTGCTCATGGCCGGTATGGACCTGCCGATGAAGGCGATTCGCGAGCAGATCGCGAGCGCGGTGCAACTCATCGTGCAGCAGAGCCGCTTCGTCGACGGTACGCGAAAGGTCGCCTACATCACCGAGATCTCCGGCATGGAGGTCGACATCATCACCCTCCAAGACATCTTCCTCTTCAAGCAAGAGGGGTTCACCGACGAAGGCCGCGTGCGCGGGCGCTTCATCGCCTCGGGCTTCGTGCCCAAGTTCTACGAGGAGCTGCAGCGGCGTGGCATGCCCGTGAACATGGGCATTTTTCGCGAGAGCTGAACGATGCCAAAGCTGGTCATTCGCCTCCCCGACGGCACCGAGACCTCACACGCGTTCGACGAGTCGCTCACGGTCGGCCGCGCCGAAGGCAACGACGTCGTGGTCTCGGCCGGCGGGGTGTCGCGCAAGCACGCGCGGTTCACCGTCGAGGCCGGCGTCGTGTTGGTAGAAGACGTCGGGTCGGCGAACGGCACGTTCGTCGACGGCGAACAGATCTCCGAGCCGACGCCGGTGCGGGCGTCGTCGGTGGTGTCGGTGGGCGACAGCGAGATTCGTCTCGAGGCCACCGCGCTCGCCAAGCCGAAGCCCAAGCGCGGCACCGGCGACGTGCCGAGGAGCAACACCAAGGCGATGGCGTCGCTCAAGTCAGGCGCTCGCCCGTCGTCTGGCGCGCGGCCCAGGGCGAGCCCCTCGGCGAGCCCGCAACTCAAGGGCATGAGCGAGGTGGTGAAGGGGGCGGTGTTCAAGCTCTCCGGCACCGCGGTCGTCGGGCGCGTGGCCGGGGTCGAGGTGCAGATCGAAGATGACTCGGTGAGCCGCCGCCACGCGGAGCTGCAGGTCGAGGGCGGCGCGGTGGTGGTGCGCGATCTCGGCAGCGCCAACGGCACGTCGGTCAACGGCGCGGTGATCGACGGCGACGTGACGCTGAGCCCGGGTGACGTGGTGCAGTTCGGCGTGGTCGAGCTGTTGTTCGAGTCGTCAGGCGGCTCCAAGGCCATGGCCCGCGCCAAGCCGGCGGCGATTCGCCGGCCCGTCGCTGCTGACGACGACGACGACGACGGTGACGCCGCCGAGCTGGCCGACCTCGCGCTCGGCGGTGGCGAGCCGACTGCGGGAGCGCAGGGGAGCCGCACCAAGCTGCTGATCGTGGTTGGCCTCCTGGCGGTTGGCAGCATCGTGGCCGTGGCGGTGCTTCACTCCGATTCGTCGAGCGACGCGCAGCCGTTTCTCGACAAGCCCATGCGGCCTGGCCTCGAGACGCTGAAGAGCGAGAACCCCGAGGAGCGGCTCGAGACATTGCTGGCCGCGTGTCGCCAGTACTCCTCGACCGAGTTCGGGGAGCCGAACTTCGCGAAGGCCGAAGAGGCGTGCCTGCAGGTGCTCGAGCTGGAGCCGATTCACAAAGAAGGCAACGAGCTGATGAAGAAGATTCAGGTCGGCCGGGCCTGCGAAGACAACCTCCGCAAGGCGCGGGAGCTGGTCAGCACCAACCGCGCCGAGGAGTCGCTCGACTTCTTCGCCAGGGTGCGGCCCGACTGCGGCTACTTCTTGGCCGCGCTCACCGACGCCAAGGCGCCGGTCGAAGAGGTGAAGCGCCTCGCGGGAACCGACTGCAAGCAGTACGCGACGGCGGGCAAATGGGAGAACGCCCTCAAGCGCTGCGAGGTCTATGCGCGCCTGGCCTGCCAGGTGATGGGGACTGAGGAGCGCTACCCTCCGCCGCTGATGAAGCTCAAGCTCGACGGCGCGCTGGGGAAGACCGGCTGGCGCCCGAAAGACCCGCTCTACGTCAACTTTCTCAAGGCGCGCGATCGAATGCGCCCGGGCGACCCGATGTGGCAGTGCCCGGACATTCCGGTGTTCCGCCCGCCGCAGGCGGCCGAAGACCCGTCGCGCAAGGTGAAGGAGGAGTTCGCAAAGCGGTACCCCGACCCCGACATGGGCCGGGCGGTGGGGCTCTACTTCGACGGCAAGTTTCAGGAGATGGTGGTGCCGCTCCAGAAGATTCAAGAGAACATGAGCAAGGCCGAGCTCCACGACCAGGCGCGCACGCTGGCGAAAGATCTCACGTCGATCTCCAGCCACTTCGCCACCGGCTCGACCGAGATCAACAACGACAAGCCGGAGCGGGCCGAGGAGCCGTTTCGCCGGGCCCTCGAGCTCGACGAGAAGCTGATGCTGGCCGAGCTCAAGGCGCCGGCCGACGATGTGCGCCGGAGGGAGCTCGAGCGCCGCAAGTCGTTCGTGCGCCGCAGCATCATCGAGACGATGACGTCGTCGTGTTACCAGAAGGGGAAGATCGCGGCCGACCGCAACGACTTCCGCCAGGCCTGCAAGATGTGGAAGCTCGGCATGTCGTTCTCGAAGAGCAACATCGACCTGCTGCGCGCGCTGACCAACGTGTGCACCAAAAAAGCGGGTGAGGTGCTCAAGTCGGCGAACCGCTGCGAGATGTTCCGCAGCGTGCTCGACTACGCGGTCGACGGAGACCCGTACAAAGAGAAGGCAATACAGGCGCTGGCCGAGCACGGGTGCAGCGGCGGGTAGGCTCACTTCGCGCCGGCCGCTGGCCTGCTTCTCCCTGGCGCGGAGGTGGGGCTCGCTGTAACCCCACCCCATGGCCGTTCAGCGTGACGCCGCTCAGGGTGACTTGTTTTCGGCGCTCGGCTCGAGCGCGCCCCCAGCTGTACCTGCGGCCGCCCTCGAGCCTCCGCCGACGCTGACGTTGATCGACGCGTCGGGCTTCATCTTTCGCGCGTATCACGCGCTCCCGCCGTTCTCGACGTCGAAGGGCGTGCCCACCCACGCGGTGTTGGGCTTCACCCGCATGGTGCTGAAGCTCCTGCGGGAGCGGGTGACGTCGCACGTGGCGCTGTGCTTCGACAAAGACAGCCGCAAGGGCCGCCTGGCCATCGACCCCACCTACAAAGCCAACCGGGTGGAGACGCCGCCCGATCTGCTCACCCAGTTCGGGCTGATCCGCCAGGTGGCCGAGGTGCTGAACCTGCCGATTCTCGAGGTGGAGGGGTGGGAGGCCGACGACGTCATCGCGACCCTGACGAAACGCGCGCGCGCTGCGGGCCTCGAGGTGGAGATCGTCACCAGCGACAAGGACTTCTTGCAGCTGTTGGCGCCAGGCGTGCGCATCTACGACGCGATGAAAGACAAGCCGATCACCGAGAGCGACGCGAGGGAGAAGCTCGGCATTCGGGCCGATCAGATGCGCGACTACCAAGCGCTGGTCGGCGACGCGATCGACAACATTCCCAAGGTGCCGGGCATCGGGCCCAAGACCGCCGCCGATCTGCTGAACCAGTTTCAGTCGATCGAGGTGTTGCTGACGCGCCTGGCCGAGGTGCCCAAGCCGAAGATCCGCGCCGCGCTCGAGGCCAACCAGGCGCAGCTGCTCCGCGCGCTCGACCTGGTGTCGTTTCGCGACGAGCTGCCGATCGAGGTCGAGCTCGAGTCGCTGCGCCGCCAGCTGCCCAAGCAGGCGGAGTCTCGCGCGCTGTTCGTCGAGCTCGAGTTTCAGAAGCTGCTGTCGGAGATGCCCGCGCCTCCGCCCACGCCGCTGCGAACCGAAGCGGTGGTGGTGGCGACGATGCCGGCACTGACCGAGGTGCTGAGCCGACTGGCGGCGTCGCCCACGGTGGTGCTGGTCCCGCTGGTCGAGGGGCCTCCGCAGACCTCGCGGCCGCTGGGGCTGGCGCTGCTCGGCGTCGAGGGGCCGTGCACCTACGTCGACGTCGAGGCGTGTGGGGCGGTGGCGGTGGGCGCGGCGCTCCAGCCGCTGCTCCTCGCGCCGGAGCGCACGCTGGTCGCGCACGACGGTAAGGCGCTGCTTCACGCGCTCGCGGCGATGGGCTGCACGCCGGCACAGGTGGGCACCGACGTGGAGCTGCTCTCGTACCTGCTCAACCCGTCGCGGCGGCTGCATGCGCTGGCCGACATGGCGCGAGAACGGTTGCGGCTCGAGCTGATCGACGAGGCGCCCGACGCTGGGTCTCCGGTCGACGAGAAGGCGCGCTGGGCCGCGGGTCAGGCCGACGCCATGTCGCGCCTCGCACCGCTGCTGTGGGAGGAGATCGAGACCACTGGCCTTGGCGAGGTGGTGCGCACCCTGGAGAGGCCGCTCACCTTGGTGTTGGCGAAGATGGAGCGGGCCGGAGTTCGGGTCGACACCTCGGTGCTGGGCGACGTGTCGGCGACGGTCGACGGGCAAATCGACCAGCTGCTGGCCGAGGTGTACCGGCATGCGGGCCGCGAGCTGAACGTGGGGTCTCCGCTGCAGCTGGCGCAGGTGCTGTACGACGAGCTGCACTTGCCGGTGCTGAAGAAGAACAAGACCGGGCCGTCGACCGATCACGAGGTGCTGGAGAAGCTGGCCGAGCAGCACCCGCTGCCGCGCGCGATCATCGAGTACCGCAACGTCGCGAAGCTGAAGAGCACCTACCTCGACACGCTGCCGGCGCTGGTCGGAGCCGACGGGCGGGTGCGCACCACGTTTCACCAGGCGGCGACGGCGACCGGGCGGCTCTCGTCGACCGACCCCAACCTGCAGAACATTCCCATTCGCACCGAGCTGGGCCGGCAGATTCGCCGGGCCTTCGTGGCCGCGCCGGGGCACGTGCTGCTGTCGGCTGACTACTCGCAGATCGAGCTCCGCATTCTCGCCCACATCACCGGCGACCCGGCGCTCGTGTCGGCCTTCGCGGAAGGCGCCGACGTGCACACCCGCACCGCCGCCGAGGTCTTCGGAGTGCCCGAGGCCGAGGTGACCGACGACAACCGCCGCGCCGCGAAGATGGTGAACTACGGCATCGCCTACGGCCTGTCGCCGCACGGGCTGCACACCCGCCTCAACATCTCGATGGACGAGGCGAAGTCGATCATCGACCGCTACTTCGCGCGTTTCCCCGGCATCTCCCGCTACGTCGAGCAGACGCTGGAGAAGACCCGGCGCACCGGCTTCGTGGAGAGCCTGTTCGGCCGCCGCCGCGCCATGCCTGACATTCTCAGCCGCAACCGCACCCTGGCGAGCGCTGCGGAGCGGGCGGCCATCAACATGCCGATTCAGGGCACGGCGGCCGACCTGGTGAAGCGGGCGATGTTGGCCTGCGACGCGAAGCTGCCGGCCGACTGCCGCATGCTGCTGCAGGTGCACGACGAGCTGCTCTTCGAGTGCGCCGAAGGGGTGGCAGCGGAGCGCATGGCGTTGATTCGCGAGATCATGTCTTCGGTGGCATCATGGTCGGTGCCCCTCGAAGTCGACGTGGGGGCCGGCCCTTCGTGGGCCGACGCGCACTGAGCGAGAGGCGGGGGCATGGCTGAGCGCACGCGCACCGGTCGAACCGACCCCGGCAGCGGGATGCCGGCGAAGGTGGCGGCGCTCCAGTCGGCGACCCACGCCTTGGAGGCGCGGCTCGCCGCGGTCATCGACATCGGCGCCCGGCTGTCGAGCGCGCCCGACCACGACACGTTGCTGCGCACGGTGATGGAGCGCCTCTCCGATCTGGTGCAGGCCGAAGCTGCAACGCTCTTCGTCTACGACGTGGCGACCGACGAGCTCTGGTCGCGGGTGCTGCGCGGCTCTGGCCTGGCGGAGATTCGCCTCCCCTCGAGCCAGGGCATCGCGGGCCACGTGTTTCATTCGGGCACCACGCTGCGCATCGCCGACGCGTACGCTGACGGGCGCTTCAACCCGTCGATCGATCGCCGCAGCGGGTTTCGCACCCGGTCGATCATCGCGGCCCCGCTCCGGCACGTGAGCGGGCGCGTGTTGGGCGTGGTGGAGGTGCTGCATCGCAAGGTCGACGCCTTCACCGCCGATGATCGCGCGCTGGTCGAGGGCGTGGCCGCGCAGATCTCCGGGGTGCTCGACAATGTGCGGCTGGTGGAGACGCTGCGGCAGCAGGGCGACGCGCTGGCGCAGAAGGTGCGCGAGGTCGACGCGCTCTACGAAGTCGAGAAGGCGATCTCCGGGAGCGCCGCGGAGGCCGATCTCCTCGACGGCATTCTGAAGACCGCCACCGATGTGCTTCAGGCGCGGGCGGGGTCGATCTTGCTGGCCGACGACGACGGCGACAGCCTGTACTTTCGCAGCGCGCGGGGGGAGCAGAGCGACGCGCTCAAGTCTGTGCGGCTCCAGGCAGGGCAGGGCATCGCCGGGTTCGTCACCGCCACCGGCGAGGTGGTGCGCGAGGGCCGGGCCGACGAGAGCCCGCATCACGATCGCTCCATCGCCAAGCGGCTGGGCGTGGCGGTGGGCGCGGTGCTGTGCGTGCCGATTCACGCCGAAGGCCACACGCTGGGCGCGCTCGAGCTGCTCAACAAGCGTGGCGGCTTCAGTGAGGCCGACGAGCGGTTGGCGGTGGTGCTGGCCGGGCAGATCGGCCGGGCGCTGGTGCAGCGGAGATCCCGCGATGAGGAAGATCGAAAGGCGCGGCTGGCGGCCATCGGCCAGCTGCTGGCGGGGGTGTTGCACGACCTGCGCACGCCGCTGACGGTGATCTCCGGGTACGCCGAGCTGATGATCGACGAAGACGAACGCGACGCGCGCAGGGTGATGTCGAAGGCGATCATCTCGCAGCTCGATCACGTCGCGGCGATGCAACGCGAGACGCTGGCTTTCGCCCGCGGTGAGCGCAGCCTCTTCAAGCGCAAGGCGTTCATGCACGCCTTCATGGGCGAGGTCGAAGAGCAGCTGCGCCGCGAGCTGGAGCCGGCGGGCATCGAGCTGCGCGTGGAGGTCGGCTACACCGGCGCCGCGCGCGTCGACGAGAGCAAGCTCAAGCGCGCGATCTTCAACCTGGCGCGAAACGCCGCAGACGCCATGCCGAAGGGCGGCCGGTTCTCCCTCTCGCTCGAGCGTGAAGACGATGAGCTGGTGGTGCGCGCGGCCGACACCGGCCCGGGCATTCCCGCGGAGATCGCCGACCGGCTCTTTCAGTCGTTCGTCACCAGCGGCAAGCGCGACGGCACGGGCTTGGGGTTGGCGATCGTGCGCAAGGTGGCCGAGGAGCACGGCGGCTCGGTGTCGTTCAAGTCGAGGCCCGGCAAGGGCACCACGTTCGAGCTGCGAATACCGGCCGACGCTCCGGCCGACTGAGCCGCTCGGGTCAGTCGGCGGCGCGGAACAGCTGCATGCCCCGGCCGCTCAGCTCCAAGAAGAAGCCGAACTGGAACCGCACCGTCATGTCGGCGGCGAGGAGCCCCGGCGGCGGGTTGGGAAAGGGTTGGGCGCGCTCGAACGCCTTGATCGCCTCGACGTCGAGAAAGTCGAGACCGCTGCTCTTCTCGACGTAGGCGTCGGTGACGCGCCCGTCGGCGTTGAGGGTCACGGTGAGCAGCGTGTATCGGTCTTTGCCGCCATAGATCTGGTGCGAGGGGTCTCTCGCGCGCAGCTGCTGCTGCGGGTTCCACTGCTGGCCGACGCTCTGCTTCACCCGGTTGAAGAACCCGGCGTATTTCCACTCGCGGGTGTTGAGGTACGTGCCGTCGCCCTCGTCGACGTCGCGCAGGTGGTCGTTCGCGGCGGCCCCGGCGATCTTGTCGAGCACCGCGGGGGAGGGCAGCAGCGTCAAGATCCCCGGCGCTCCACGGCGACCGAGCGAGGTCTCTTCACCTTGGCCCGGCGTGCCCGGCTGCAGCTTGAAGCGGTTCGAGTTGCCCGCCACCGCCTCAGACTCCTCGCGGTTGCCGACGGCGATGCCCGGGCCGGTGTCATTGGTCGACTTGAGCGCGACCTCGGAGCGGGCCTTCACGTCGGGCACCTCCATGGTGAGGCGTTGCTGGGAGGCTTTCTCCTTCATCGGCTGATCATCGGCGCCTCGGCCGTCGTTGCCGGCCACCTGGGAGGCTTCGGCGGCATCGGCTCCGGCGCCGTCGACCGGCTTCGGCGCGGTGCGCTGCGGCATGGCATTTTTGTAAAACGCCGTCGTCTCCTTGGCGCGGGTCTCTTTCTTCACCGCGTTGTTCGTCTCCGACGCGTACTTCGCGTTCGGGTCGATCTGTTGATTGCCGGGCGCGGTGTCGACCACCTGGCCGGGCGGCTGTGTCGGAGGCGGCTTCTCGGGCTTCTTCGGCGGCGGCTTGGCGTCGGCGCGGCGTGAGTCGGTGGGCTCTCCGCGGTTCTTGGCGAACTGCTCACGGCTCAGCCCGCGCAACACCACTGACTTTGGCGGGGTCAGCTTCTTGTGCACCGGCCCCGCTCCGAGGCGGAGATGCGAGAGGAACAGCACCATCGCCACGAGCACGACGTGCGCCGCCACGGCCAGGAGCGACGCGAAGAGCGAACGCCTCCACCCGGCGGTTCGACGTCTGCCTGGTGACGGCACGAGAGACACGCCGCCAGCATAATCACGTCGCTCAATAGACGCGCGTCACCTGCGCACCGTTGAAATAGTGATCGAGAATTTGCCTGTACGAATGACCGGCCTCGGCGCGGCCGATGGCCCCTGTCTGACAGAGGCCTACACCGTGGCCCCAGCCGCCGCCGGTGAAGACCCAGGCCAGCGGGCGGCCCTTCGCGTCGCGCTCGGCGCGCACGTCGAACATCGCGCTGTTCAACATGCCGAAGGTGCGGCGAATCACCAGCTCTCCGCGGAGCTGCGTGGCGCCGGTCTCGCCGGAGATCGCCAACAGCCGCGCCCGCCCCGACACCCCGCGCTCGGTGACCGAGAGGGCGAACACCCGCCCGACGCCGGAGGACGCGAGCTTCTCGTCGACTTCTTTGGCGGTGAAGCGGCGCTCCCAGCGGTATTTGGTGAGCTGCGCCAGGCTCGACAACTTGCACGCGTGCGGCGCCTCGGTGGCGAGAAAAGCCTTCACGTCGTCTTTCGGAGACGGGCCCGCAACCGCGGTCAATGTGTCGGGCCGCCCCCGGAGCGACGGGTTGGGCACGCCGCCCCAGACGATCTCGTTGTTCTCGGTGTGGCCGCCGCAGACCGCGCTGTAGACGGCGTCGACGAGCTTGCCGTCGGTGCCGAAGGCCATTTCGCCCACCGTGGCGTCGACCGCGGCGTTGGTGCTGGCCGCTTCACCCGACATGCCCTTGTACACAGCGCAGTGCTGCTCGGTGCACAGGAAGTACGCGTCGGCGGTGTGCTTCAGGCCAACCTTGGCCAGCACCTCGCCACGCGCCGTTACGGCTTGCGCCTTGAGGGCTTCAGGATGCGCGCGGGCGAAGATCTCGGAGGGCACCAGGCCCTTGAGGAGATCCTCCAGGCCGATGACGTTCACCACCGCCAGCTTGCCCAGGCGATCGGCGCTGACCTGAATCGCGCCGCGGTAACTGCGATCTTCGAAGTTGTGAAAGTCGTAGCCGACGCCGAATTCGACTCGCTTCACGTCGATGGGCGCGCCGTCGACGGAGGTGACGGTGACGGTGTCGACCGCCTCGCCCACACGCGTGCCGAGCGCGTCGAAGAGCTCGGCCGTGACGTGCGCAGGGTGCTGGGTGGTCTCGAACAGGGTGGTGCGAACGCCGTGGCGCTGCAGCAGCTCCGCCTGCACTGGCGCGAGCTCTGCCGCCGGAGCCGGAGGCGCGTCGACCAGCACCAGGTAGCGCCGGTTGTCGATGACCTTGCCCGCGACGCCGTACACGCCGCCCAGCACGTGGGGGCGCGTCTTCACTCCGGCGTCAGCCCACTCCCGCTGGCTCGCCGCGAGGCCCAACTTGTCGTTGAACGCCACCTCCGCCAGCTGAATGCGCGCCACGATCGACGCAGGCGTGCCTCGGAGGAGACGGAGCCGCCACGTCGCCCCCGGGCTCCCTTCCACCGTCGCAGGCTTCGGGCCGCCGAGCTCGAAGCGCAGCTTGCCGCGGCTCGCGAGCGTGACTTCGTTGTTACCTTCCATCAACCGAACCGGGACCACTGGCGCGCCCCCGCGGAAGTCGACGCGCTTGGGTGAGGTGTCTGGCACCGGCACATCGTCAGCGGAGGGGCTCTCCGGCGCGGCCGTCTCGACTGTCGGAGCCGGAGCACGGGTGGCAGGCACTTCAGGTGGAGGTGCGGTGACGCGAACGACGGGAGCGGCCCGTGGGGAACAGGCCAACGCCGTCAGCATCGCGAGTCGAAACAAGCGCATCAAGACGTCGTGGGCTGCAAACGAAGGCGGCACCCGGATTCGAACCGGGGGATGAGGGTTTTGCAGACCCTTGCCTTACCACTTGGCTATGGCGCCCTGTGTTGCGGCTGGTGCTTATACGCACCGCGCCTACGGAAGCTCAAGCACGGCTTTCCCTGACGCGCAT
>JAEUJT010000306.1 GCA_016793525.1 Archangium sp.
CCCGCTCCAGTCGACCCATGAAGCGCTACTTCATTCACACCTTCGGGTGTCAGATGAACGTCAACGACACGCTCCGCATGGGCGAGGCGCTGGCGTCGCTCCAATACTCGCCGACGCCGGTGGCGGAGCAGGCGGACCTGATCATCCTCAACACCTGCAGCATCCGCGAGAAGGCCGAAGACAAGATGCTCTCGGCGCTCGGTCGGTACCGCCAGGTGAAGCTGCAGCGTGGCGCGCTGATCGCGGTCGGCGGCTGCGTGGCCCAGCAAGAGAAGAACAAGATCCTCGACAAGGTGCCGTACGTCGATTTCGTCTTCGGGCCCGACGCCATCTCCAAGCTCCCGGAGATGGTCACCCGCGTCGAGCGCGATCGCGTGCGCGTGGTCGAGACGGCGTGGGTCGATTCGGAGTCGTACGTCTTCCCCCAGGCCGACCCGGGGAGCGCCAAGGGCAAGGCCACCGAGTTCGTCACCGTGATGAAGGGCTGCGACAACGTGTGCAGCTTCTGCGTCGTGCCGCACACCCGCGGGCGCGAGGTGAGCCGGGCGTTCCCCGAGGTGCTGAAAGAGGTCGCGGCGCTCACCACCGTCGGCGTGCGAGAGGTGACGCTGATCGGCCAGAACGTCAACTCGTACCGCGGCGGCCTGTCGTTCGCGCAGCTGCTGCTCCGCACGGCGCAGGTGCCAGGCGTCGAGCGCGTGCGCTTCACCACCAGCCACCCGCACGACCTCTCCGACGAGCTGATCGAGGCGTTTCGCGTCGAGCCGAAGATCATGCCGCACTTCCACCTGCCGGTGCAGAGCGGCTCCGACACGGTGCTCAAGCGCATGCGCCGCGACTACACCGCCGAGCAGTACCTGGCGCGGGTCGAGGCCCTCCGCGCGGCGCGCCCCGACATCGTCATCACCACCGACATCATCGTCGGCTTCCCCGGCGAGACAGAAGACGACTTCGAGAAGACGGTCGAGCTGGTGGAACGTGTGCGGTACGACGGGCAGTACTCCTTCGTCTACTCACCGCGCCCGAAGACCGGCGCCGCGCTGAAAGAGGCCGAATGGGGCCTGGTGCCGCACGAGGTAAAAGTGGCTCGGCTCGAGCGGCTCAACCAGCAGCAGAAGCGCATCAGCACCGAGCTCAACTCGCAGAACGTGGGCAAGACCCTCACCGTGCTGGTCGAGGGGAACTCGAAGACCGACGCCAGCCGCCGCTTCGGCCGCACCCCGCACAACCGCACCGTGAACTTCGTGGGCGACGCCCCGGTTGGAGCGCTGGTCGAGGTGGCCATCACCTACGCGTCGCAAGGGGCCATGGGGGGGACGCAGGGGCGAATCGTCTCGCTGCCGTCGGTGGTCATTCCCGAGCCGCCGACGCTGGCGCCCGAAGTGTGCGTCGTCGCTTAGCTTCCGAGAACGCGACGTCGTTCCGTTGGCATGGTAGAAGTTGAGTCCGAATGGACGCCGCTGGGGCCCTCCGCGCGAGCCCGCTGTTTCAGACTTTCACCGATACCGGCATCAGCATTCTGGCGACCATTTGCCAGCCGAAGCAGTTTCCGCCTGGCGCCATTCTCTTCGCCGAGAACATGGTGTCTGACTCGATGTTCATCATCGGTGACGGGCGGGTGGCCTTGGCTTCGAAGAACGCGGGCGGTCAAGACCTGGCCTTGGGCGAGCTGACCAACGGTGATTGGCTCGGAGAGCTCTCGCTCATCTCCACCGGCCAGCGCATGTGCACCGCCACCGCCGTGGTGATGGTGACGGCCTTCGAGATCCGCCAGGCCGACTTTCAGCGCCTCACCGCCAGCAAGCCCCAGGCATGCATGAAGCTGCTGATGACCATCTGCACCAACGTCGGCGCCAAGGTGGGCGCCAACAAAGAGGCGCTCAAGGCGATTCTGGCGCGGGTCTGACCGAGTCGAAGAAGCGGGTGCAGAAGTCGCGCTCGAGCTCGTCCACCGGTCTCCAGGTCAATCCATCTCCGTGATCGGGGAACGTTCGCTCGAAGCCGGAGTGCGGCCAGGCGTACTCCGGGTGCTCGGTGCCGACGTCACCCGCTGCGCATCGGCCGTCTCCGTCGACATCGATGAACACCGCCCAGATGGGATGCAAGCCAGGCGTGACCGAGTGGCCACAGAATGTCGAGAACGAGCCTCGCCGAATCGTCTCCCGACGAAGTATCTGGAGCCGCTGAGGCAGGCTGAAATTGAGCGGGCTGAACTCGAGCGCTGCGGTCCACGCCGTGCGGCCCTCCCACGCGGACAGATCATTCACGTTGAGTCGAAAATCGACCTGACCAGTGTCGCGGCAGATCTCGCCCGGCTGAAGGTGAAGGTGCTGGCAGCCAGCGGTGAGGAAGAACAAGCCCACCCACGGTGTTCTCATGCCCGTGTGTCGCTCAGTGCCGACATCTTGGGAAGTTCTTCGGAGCGGCAGATGCGCTTGAAGGCCCGGGCCGCCTGAGTTACCCACGCCCCATGCGCTTCCTCGCACTCGCTGGCGTGTTGGCCCTGTCTCCCGCAATGGCCGTCGCTGGCTCGCAGGGTGACTGGTTCGCCAGCCTCTACACCGGTGACGGCGTCGAGCTGCGCAACGACGAGCGGGTCTTCACCCTGTTCGCCGTGTTCAACGCGCTGGGCTTCGATCAAGGCCCAGTGACGCGCAAAGAGCCGGTGCCGAAGATCACCTACCACCCCGTGCGCCAGACGGTGCGCGGCCGTGTCATCGGAGGCGACCCCGAGGTGCGCAAGGCCGCCGAGGCCTTCTTCGACGCCCACCCGTCGAGCCTGCGCACGTACCTGTCATACGCCGTCGCGGGTGGGCAGCCTCCGTTCAAAGACGAAGGGAAGACCGTCGCCGAGCTCAAGGGCTTCAATGCCGTGCTGGCCAAGGCCTGGGCGGGGTGGAAGCTCGAAGACCTGATGGGCCAGGTCCAGGCGGAGTACCGCAAGACCCTCAAGACCTACCTCCCAGTCATCGACAAGCCGCTGGCCAAGACGCGCGAGGCGCTGAAGGTGCCTGAGGCGACCGAGACGCTGCTGGTGGTGAACCTCCTCGACGCGCACGACCAGGTCCGCGCGGTTCCTGGAGATGGCGTCGTGTTCGTCATCGTCGGGCCCGCCGAGAAGCCGAACGTCGACGGCCTGTTGCGCGAGTTCGCCCGGGTGTGGGTCGAGCCGGTGGTGGCGAAGAAGGCGTCGTCGTGGGCCGGCGGCCCGACGCTGCTCCGCGAAGCTCAGCTCGCCGGAGCGCCCGAGCAGACCGTGGCCGACTACGCCACCTCGCTGATCAGCGCCGCGGTGGCGATGCGCTCCATCGACGCCGATGACGCGGCCTACGAAGCGGCGGCGGCGCGCGGGTATTTCGGCCTCAAAGACGTGGCGAAGATGTTCGACGAGGGCCGCCCCCTCGACGCCTGGGTGATGGACGCGCTGCAGAAGGTCGAGACCCGTCGGCCGGCGAAGAAGTAACGGTGGAAGACTTTCTCTTCTCGCTCGTCGACGAGGCCGCCGGTGGCGCCGTGTCGTACCTGCTCGTCTTCGCGATTCTCATCGCGTGCGGGCTGGGCGTGCCGCTCCCCGAAGACGTGTCGCTGATCCTCGGCGGCTACCTGGTGTACTCCGAGAAGGCGCACCTGCTGCAGATGATGGGCGTGGGGTACCTGGGCATCATTATCGGCGACTCCATGGTGTTCTTCGCGGGGCGCCGCATCGGCTCCAAAGTCGGCCAGAAGCCCGGAGGCTTCTTCGCCCGCATCGTCACCCCCGAGAAGCGCGCCCGCGTCGAGCAGCTCTTCAAGCGCCACGGCGAGAAGATCGTGATGATCGCGCGCTTCCTCCCCGGCGTGCGCTCTCCGGCGTATTTCACCGCGGGCTCGGTCGGCATGAAGTGGTCGCACTTCGCCTTCTACGACTCGGTGGCGGCGCTGGCCTCGGCCCCCATTTTCGTCTTCTTGGGCTTCAAGTTCGGCGGAGAGCTCGACGCGCTGATCGATCGTATTCGCCGTGGGCAGCAGAGCGTGCTGATCGCCCTGGCGGCGATCGGGGTGATCATCTTCTTCGTGTCTCGCTGGCGGTCGAAGCGCGAGCAGAAGCTCAACGAAGAGGCGCTGCGCTTGAAGGCGAAAGAAGTGCTCTCCAGCACCGGGGCTGACACCCAGCCGCCGACTCGGTCTCCCATCACACCGTCGTAGGCGCGGCGTCGGGCTCCGCTTCGGCGGGAGGCTCGGCCGTGTCGCGCCATTCCCACAGCGCCGACCCGAGAATCGATACCGCGAAGAGAAGCGCCACCGCGTAGGCCTCGGTCGCTCCGCGGTTGAGGTGTTGGTACAGGTAAAACACCATGAACATGACGTGCACGGCGATGAGCAGCCCGCGCAGCGCCCGTTCAGGGCGCGTCACCAGCCCCACCGCCAGCAGCCCCAACATGTTCCAGTAGTACATGTTGACGGTGAGCCAGGTGAAGACGAGCAACGGCCCGAGGAGAAACGCCTCCACGTCGTTCGCGCGCCGCGCCAAGACGAAGACCGCCGCGGTGAAGGCCAGCCGCACCAGCCAGAAGGGGACCGAATAGTTGGCGATGTCGACGTCAGGGAGCGCCTGCTTGATCTGCGAGGGGAACAGCCCAACCGCCAGCGCCGATTCCCCGGGCGCGAAGAACTGCAGGAACACCGTCTTCAGCGAATATTGAATCGTGTAGTACTTCTCGACCTGCGCCACCTGAATGCGCTGGGCGTAGAGGCTCCAGGCGTCGGCGCCGAAGGCCACCGCAGCGGCGATCGCCAGCACCACGCCGGTGACGGCCGCGGAGATCGCGAAGCGCACGTGCTCGGGCCGCAGTCGCTTCGTCTGCCGAAACTCGGCCAGCGCCTTGAGGCCCAGCGCCACCCCGAAGAAGAGGGGGAACAGCTTGGTCGCCACCGCGTAGGCGAAGAAGGCTCCGGCGGCGGCCCAGCGCTCCCGCTTGATGAAACAGGCCGAGAGGCCGATCGCGAACAGCCAGTCCCAGCGCAGGAGGCTCCCGGCGAGAAAGTCGAACACGTTAGGCGGTGCGGCCCAGACCAGCAGCCCCACGCTCGCCACCCGGCGGCCGAATGTGTCGTAGATGAACAGCCAGAGGCCGAGCATCAGCACCATGTCGAGCCACCCCAGCCACGACTGGTTGCGCGCGGAGAGCGGCACGAGCGACGCCAACGGCGCCGCGACCAACGACCACGCCGGCGAGTTCGAGTTGCCGTGATCTGAGATGACGCGGCTCCAGTCGATGCCCCACGTGCGGGCCATCGCTGCCCAGTCGTCGGAGAAGGCCCTCCACCGCTCGTCCGAGACCTTTGCCCGCACCCGCGCGGCGTCGAGGAGCGCGGTCTCCACCGGCAGGTCATCGAACGTCTCCAGCGAGCGGGTGGTGGTGACGTTGCC